>JALLON010000138.1 GCA_027717925.1 Acidobacteria bacterium AH-259-G07
AGATGCGGACTAGTTGATTGGAGCAGTCACCAACAGTAAGATCGCTCTTCTGAAGAGGTCTACCCCAGGGCAATTGTGCTGGCCAGTGGAGGTGCCGGTTCCATGTCTAACAGGCCATCGACTCCGAGCTAGTCGTCTAGCTTGCGGGCAGGTTTTCTAGGGGTGTCAGGCTCCTCAGGTTTGATGTGACCGCGGACCTCCCCGTTAAGGTGTCGACTGGTGCGAACGTTGACGTAGGTGTGCCTATTGATCATTTCTCCGATGAGAACCTTCAGTGGCTGTCCCTTCAGCGGGCCATCCAGATCCGCTTTGGTGATGGTGCCCTCGGCAAGAACACCATTAAACCTGCCATTGATCTTGGGTCCAGCATACAGAACCGCTACGACTAGGCTGTTCTCACCAGTTGCTTTTAACTGGATGTGCGCCTCCAGGATATTGTGGATGTTAGCCACGATGAGTTTGTAGTTGAGCTTGGTGCCGTCTTCACTCAACTCAAAGATGGCCTGGCCTTGGGCATTGGATCTCACCTGCCTACCAGAGAGATGAGCCACAAACTTACTCGTAGACTGGGCGTGAAGTTGGCTGCCCACCAAGGCCAACACGATGGCTGCCAGCACACCCAAAGCAAACTTATTGGAGAAGGTCTTGAACATAAACGCCCACTGGTGCCTGGACCGCGGATCAGCTCTCCGGTTAGATTACCGGGCTGTAGCTCTTTTGATTAGATCATTCCTGTGAAGCGCTGGGCGTCAATTTTGAAGCCTGGGAAAACAGCTTCGGCTTTCTGACAGCCCAGATGGCGCACAAGCGCTTCGGCAAGTACGTCGCGAAAGTCCGTGGTCAAGGCCAGATCTCGATCCTCGTTCAGTTGTTCCTGAGCCAGACCCGGCCATTGGCCGTAGACCTTCCCGCCCTTGACGGGTCCACCCATGACGAACATCACATTGGCATGACCGTGATCAGTGCCGGCGCTGCCATTTTCTCGAGCCGTTCGTCCGAATTCCGACATGCTCAAGACCACCACGTCCTCCATCCGATCGCCCAGATCGCGGTAGAAGGCTGCCAGAGCCCCACCAAAACGTTGTAAACGCTGAGTGAGTTGAAAGACCTCATTCGAATGGTCATCCCAGCCCCCGATGTCCACACAGGCCACCTCCAACCCGACATCGGCCTTAATCAACTGCGCCACTTGCTTCAGACTCTGTGCAAAGGGGTTGTTCGCATATTTCACCCCGGGAGCCGGCTGGTACTGATCAAGGTTCGCCTTCTTCAGAAAGTCAATGGCGTCGAACATCTCCTGAGCCGTTCCGGACAACAGGGAGTTGGTTTCCTCGTGATAAAGCGACTCGTATAGGGATTGGCCCTGCTCATTGGCCTTACTTACGTCCAGGCCAAACTCGCTCACACTTTTAAGAGCAAGGGCCGGTGCTCGGCCCTTGAGGGAGCGCGGCAGCATCTCTCCCACAGAAAGCCCTCGAAAAGCAGTCGCCCTCGGATCACGATTGTGGTAAAGGTAGCGGTTCAGCCATCCGTCGGAGATAAGCTTATTCCCCGGTGTGCCCGATTCCATGAAATCCTGGGCGTCAAAATGAGAGCGTGTCGGATCAGGAGACCCGGCCGCAGGGATGATGCCCAAATTTCCTTCTTTGTAAACAGGCAAGAGCGGTTTCAGGGACGGGTGCAAACCGAAGAACCCGTCCAGGTCGAGCGCTGATGTCCCCTTCTTGGACGGTGCGGGGATGGCGATGGAAGGTCGGTAAGAATAATAGTTCTTTTCACCGAAGGGCACCACGATGTTCAGGCCATCGGCACCGCCCCTTTGGAAGATCGTGACCAGAACTTTCTTGCGCCCTGCTGGTGAGGCGGCCATGGCCGTGCGAAAGAGAAAAGTGGGAACCGTCCCCATTCCCAACACGGCAAGTCCACCATTTTTCAGAAAAATACGCCGGGTAATCATTGCTGCCCTCCTCTTTCCTCTGAGGCGCGGAAAGCGCCGGCAGAGATCTGAAATTCACCTTTTTTGAAACCGTGGCGATCCCAGCATTAAAGCTATGGCAATCGCTTGGGTGCTCACTTTCTTTGGGTCCAAACGCTTCACTGAAGCTCCCCGGTCCATCATTGACTTGCTCATCATCGATCTTTCCGGTCCGGGTTGATCCTGAGCTGCTTTCTCCGCCAGCAACCGGCCTTTCTCGATCTGCTCGCTGTCGGGTCGCGGAATCCCTAACTGTTCTAACAACAACTGGGCGGATCGCAAGTCAGCCTTAATGCTCGGCTGGAAAGGAAAGACCCGGCCACCTGGCCCGCGGTAGACCTGCTGGACCCCGGAGACCAGGGTGAAAGCGAAGTTCAGACGTTTAATCAAAGCGTTGGTATTGATCCAGGCAGAGGCGACATCAGGATAACCGGTAGGGGCCTCGGAGTAGTAAAGTCTCTCCCCCATCCCCCTCAAGACCCCGTTTAGAAAAGAGTAACCCATAGCGTCCTTATCACTGAGTTTTCTTTTCTCAGGAAACGATCGTAACTCGGCATTCACGGCACGCAGGGAACTGGCGACCAGCTCCAGAGGTTTCTTTACCTTGGCCTGGTAAGCCTCTACAGAGAAAAACTGAGCAGAGGTGAAGATGGTTCTCAACACCTCTCGGATGTCCCCGTCGGTACGCTCAAAGGTCCGGCTGGCTGCTTCCACCAACTCAGCGGGCGGATCGTCGGCCACAAAGCGCCTGACCAGCTTGCTCGAAATAAAACGCGCAGTGGAGGGGTGGTGAGCGAGCATCTTTAATACCTGCATTCCTTCCTCGATACCACCCGATTTGATTGTTTGGCCCAGCACCACCTTGTCCCCTTGCTGGTGCAAGTCGGGCTCAAAAGCAAAAATACCCTCCTCTCGGGATGGCAAGGGTCGGATCGTCCAACCGGTGAAACACTTTGCCACCTGGATGACATCCTCCTGGGTGTAACCGCCGTCGACGCCTATGGTATGGAGTTCCATCACCTCACGAGCATAGTTTTCATTCAGTCCTTTATATGTCTGGAGCATGAAAGGCATGCGAAAGTGCCAAGCCCGGCGTTGGCTGCCATTGAGGGAGACTCGCCCGCTGCGGCGATTCAGTCGCTCTTTGACAACCTCTGCGGGAGCGGAACTGAGGGCGTTATCGAGATAGGTAAGCATGGCCGGATGCTTGGCGGTCGCTATCAATAGATCTTCGAATTTACCAAAAACCCGGGGACGAATGACATTTTGCTCGAAATCCGTCAAATACTCTCCGACTCGCTGGACGTTGAAGTGATTAAACCAGAAATCCACCATCACTTCTAGAAGCTGTCGCTCACTGTGTACAGCCCGAATCAGCTTGGCTATGCCAATCTCAGCATTAAGCTCTTGAGGCTGCTTCTTTCGGGCCACTATGGATGTAGGGTTAAAGATTCGAGGCCTTTGGGATTTGTGGCCTGTCGCTGAATCAGACTCCCCCACGGTTTGGCTGGAAGGATTTCCTGCTCTCACCTCCAGCTTGTGTATCATGCTGCGCCGTCTAGCATGTCCCACTGGTGAATCGGCCTCGAGTCGCTCCTGCAGTGTCATTTTCAAAGTCGTCAGGCTGGCCTGCTTTTCTTCCACCACAGGATCGGGAATGTTTTGCGGGTGCAGCTGCTGCTCAATGTAGGCCTGGATCCCCAGGGCTTTGACTTTTTCAATATCTCCTAATCGGGGACCAAAACCCAAGCGGTTAAGCACGTGAATGATTTTCTGCTCCTCGGTAAGTTCTTTGTCCGTCTCGGCAGCCAATGAAAAGGATGATGTCGATACGACGATCAAAAAAGAAGAGAGGAACAAGGGCGTAACCGAGTGTCGTACTTTTTCAGAGAGAGGCAAAGCAGCCATAAGTAACCTCCCAAAATAGGCAGCGGATGCCGGCTTTTGCGGACCAGCTGCCGTTACCAATGTTGGTATCCTCAGATAATGTAACATATAAACTAGGGAACTGTTTGAAGTCAAGCATGAAATCCAGCGAATGACGCGAATCCGTGATTGGTCAAATGAGGATTACAACCAGAGCGGTTGCAGCTTGACAGGCCGTTTTCTGAGGATTATCGTTCAGGCTAGAGATCCGTTTAACTTGGATTCTTCAAACCGGACCGGGTGAGGCCGCTATGTGGCAGAAAGAAAATACTTCCGCCCGAAAAGGGCTTTCCCTCCTTTGTTCTCTTCTTTGTAGCCTGTTCGCTATACAAGCGCCATTGTGGGCGCAGGAAACGAAAAGCGAAGTCAGGCTGGTGGTCAAAAATCCTCCGACTGATCTTCCTGCTGGGCGCACAATCGTGGCGCTGAGCCGACTTCTCGACTACAAGACGAAAGTGAGTCAAGGGTGCCAAGGTGGTGCGGGTACTCACCACGTCCACGCTGCAAATGCTGCAGGTCTCAGGATTGACAGTCAGGTCCTTTTGTCGCAAGGACCTTATGGGAATCCGGATCCGTCAGGTTGTGGTTATGGCAAGACGATGGCACCTGAACACGTGGGCACGGATGGCGATGACACCTTTATTGTGGATTCGGAAAACGATTGGCTGAACGGGCTCTTGGGTGATGATCGGCTGGATGGCGGTGGCGGCAACGACCACATCCACGGTGGGAAAGGTAAGGACGCCTTATACGGGGGCAGTGGCAACGACACTCTCATCGGCGGCCCAGGCACAGACACCCTGCTCGGCCAGGAAGGCCATGACCGCTTGGATGGCGGGGACGATGAGGACGTGCTACAGGGCGGCAGCGGCGACGATATCCTAGAGGGCGGGGGCGGCAATGACTGGTTCTTCGGGGACGACGGCAAAGACTTCCTACTCGGTAGGGACGGCAGCGACACCTTGATGGGGGGAAAGGGCAACGACGACCTTCACGGCGGGGAAGACAACGACCTCCTGGAGGGCGGGGACGGCGAGGACAGGCTTGACGGCGGAGGCGGCGCAGACAGGCTGGATGGAGAGGCCGGTAACGACACTCTGATGGGAGGCAACGGTGACGACACTCTAGACGGCGGGGACGACAAGGACACCCTGATGGGAGGCGAGGGTAACGATGACCTGGATGGCGGGGACGACCACGACCTCCTGGAGGGCGGGCCTGGCAACGACAAGTTGGCTGGTTGGGATGGCAACGACACCTTGATCGGGGGTGACGGTGAGGACATCCTCAGGGGCGGAGATGGCAGCGACATGCTGCTCGGCGGGGTCGGCACCGACTGGCTGCATGGTGGCGACGGCAATGACACCCTGGGCGGCGGGCCCGGTGACGACACTCTGCTTGGCTGGGACGGCAATGACCGGCTCTTTGGAGACATTGGCAACGACACCCTTCAGGGCGGGTTCGGCAACGACTACTTGTTCGGTGGCAACAATAACGACATCCTGCAGGGCGAGTTGGGTAAGGACTTCCTGGAAGGCGGGGACGGGGACGATACCCTGCTGGGAGGCATCGATACCGACACTTTGATGGCCGGCGACGGCGACGATTCGATTATGCTCAGGAGAGGGGATATCAGCAGTGATCAGAACGAGAATGTCGATGGCGGGGACGGTACCGACACGCTGATCTTGAACGGCTTTAATCAGGGCCACATTTCGGGCTCACCGCTCATGTCTACCGAGACCAGCCAAGGTAGTTCCCCTACCCAAGGAAACAAATTGACCCTCTCGGACCCGCTGACGGGGGGGACGTACACTGTCTCCAACGTGGAGCAAATCCGGCACTCGCATTTCTTTGCCCAAATCGGCAAGGGAGCGAACCTGCCTGCTTCCTTTCTTTTCACCAACCCTTCTACAAGCGAAACCAGCAGCGGTAGAATCGATTTCTACACAGACGACGGCAAACCCTTGTCCCTGTCCATCAACGGCAATCCCACTCAAAGCACTTTCGAGTTCAGCGTTCCGCCCCTGGGCGGTATCGAGCTGAGGAGCGACGGCCGGGGCGAACTCGTGAGTGGAGCAGCCCAGGTTTATGTCGACCGGCCCTTGGGAGGCATGGTTCGTTCTGCTTTCGGCGAATTAGGGATTGCAGCCGCCGGGGAAAGCCCACTGATGGACGCTTTCATCATGCCGGTGGAAATCGACGCAGTAAGCGGTCTGGGCACCGGCGTAGCCCTCACCAACGTAGGTGTTGAAAGCACCCTGAAACTGACCTTGTATGATCTGGAAGGTGCGGAGCTTGAGGCGACCGAAATTGATGTACCCACTAACGGGCACCTTGTTCGCTCTGTCCAGGAGCTTTTCCCGGATTTTCGCGATTTCCAGGGCACGTTGACGGTTGAGGGCGGGTCAATGGCTGCTACGGCCCTTCAAACCGCGTTACAACCTGGGCAGCTGACCACTCTGCCTGTCATTCCCTTTGCGCCGCAGGAGTCGATGGCCAACAAGCCAGTCGGCGAGGAGACAATGCTGGTGGGCCAGACGCTGCACTTTCCTTTGTTTGGTAAAGGGGACAACTTTGTTTCCTCACTCTTTTTAATCAACTCTTCCTTCGCCAAACGGGCAAAAGGGACCCTGGCCTTTTTTGACCAGGAAGGAAAGAGTTTGGCCATTGCCGTAAATGAGCTGGCCCCTTCCACGAATATTCCCTTTGACATTGCACCGCGAGGGGCAGCCGTCTTTACGACCAAAGGTCAGGACTCGATCACAGTTGGCTCGGTACGGACCAGGGCAAGTGAAGGAGTTGTGGGGGGGGTCTTACGTCTGGAGTTCCCGGCGGTGGGGGTAGTTGGAGTGGGATCCAGTGCTCCCGTTGCCGGCCTGATCTTGCCGGTTAGGCGCGACGCAGAGACCAAAGTGAACACCCAGGTTGTCGTTAGTTCCACGCAGCCGGAGGTCACACTCAAGCTGGCGCTGCGCAATGCGAAAGGGATTGAGGTCCCCGGAGGAACCGCCCAGGTTCAGCTCCCCGCCAACGGGCACATTGCCGGCTTTATCGACCAGCTTTTTCCGGATGCGGACACGACCGACTTCCAAGGTACCATGACAGTGACCGCGCAGGGTGGGACCATCGCCGCCTTGGCCCTCCAGATTGGAAGCGAACCTAACCAATTCATGGCCCTGCCG
>JALLON010000139.1 GCA_027717925.1 Acidobacteria bacterium AH-259-G07
TTTTCGGCTCTTTTTTGTTTCTGATTCCAGCTGTAAAGAATTGATTGCAGAGTGGTTGCGGGGGAGGGATTTGAACCCTCGACCTTTGGGTTATGAGCCCGATCCAGGGTTTGTAGCCTGTTTCAGTCTGTTTTAGGATAGTCCATTCTCTCAATAGTTTAGACCAAATCATTTCCATTCTGTTTTAGCTTGTTTTTATCTGACTTGTTGATTTTTGTTGATGGGAGGGTCCCAACCCCTACACCACCAGGCTAAGGGGCGACCCGTTAGACAGAAATTGTTCCTCTGAATCTCCTTGAGTTGATTATGGCAGTAAACCTAACGTTTACAGTCACTCTTGAGAATTTATGGTATGAACAGATGGAACGATTCTGCCTACTATGGATCCAGATTCATCCGCTGCGGCAAAAGTGTCTTAGGTGTCGCGCATTCAACAGAAGCAAGGTGTGGGAGACATGCAAATGCCACCTGGTAGAATGCAAAGCTGTTGGATGGGCTCTTAGCATAGAGTAAGACTTTGAAAAAAACACTTTTCTATAGTGTATAGTGCAAAATATGGGTTGTCCTGATCTACGGACAGCGAAGACTGAAACCTTGAACCCACAAGAAAGGAGGTTGAACATGCGTTGTGATGAGGTCGATTACGAGATCCTCGGCGATGACATGCAGATCGTAGAAGTCGAGCTCGATCCAAGCGAGACCGTAATAGCCGAAGCCGGCGCCATGAACTACATGCAGGACGGTATCACGTTTGAGGCCCGAATGGGCGACGGTTCCGAAGCGGACTCCGGCATCATGGGCAAGCTGTTGAGCGCCGGTAAACGAGCCCTCACCGGGGAGTCGATCTTCATAACCCATTTCACCAATTCGGGGAATGGAAAGAAGCGGGTCTCCTTCGCCGCTCCGTACCCGGGCCAGATCATTCCCCTCAACATGGCCGAACACGGCGAAAGGATCTTGTGTCAGAAGGATGCGTTCCTCTGCGCGGCCAAAGGGACACGCGTCAGTATCGCCTTTACGAAACGGCTTGGCACGGGCTTCTTCGGTGGCGAGGGGTTTATCCTGCAAAAGCTGGAAGGGGACGGGATGGCGTTTGTGCACGCCGGTGGAACAGTCGTACGCAAAGACCTTCAGGGCGAAATCATTCGCGTCGACACCGGATGCATCGTGGCCTTCACTGAGGGCATCGATTACACGATCGAAAGGGCGGGCAGTCTCAAATCCATGTTCTTCGGCGGTGAAGGTCTGTTCCTCGCAACCCTTCGAGGCACTGGCCGGGTCTACCTCCAAAGCCTTCCCTTCTCCCGCATGGCGGACCGCATACTGGAGCACGCCCCCAAGGCCGGTGGCGACCGTGTTGGGGAAGGTTCGGTTCTCGGAGGCCTGGGCGACTTGGTCGGCGGGCGGTAACCGCCGAAGCGTGTGAGGATGACGTGTTCAAGCTGACCCTGAAGCAGTGGACCGGTCCTTTGCCCGGTGCTACATTGCAACCGCAACGCGGGCGTGAAGGATCCGGTAGGCAATCATTGGTGGATTGCCACGCACAAGGAGGACGTACCGCGCGAGGAGCTGGCGAAGCGTGCAGAGGCCTTCGTGAAGCAGCAGCGGCGAGACTGAACTAGCTTCCGACCGGCAACGATGCCACCGGGCCCGGATTTATCTTTGCCTATAATACGAATCTGTGAATGGCTCCAACCAACGAATTTCTGATCTGCGTTTTAGTCGAGTGCCGGGTGGATTTCCTTGACGGTTTGTACAATAAGTTCAGGAATTAATTGATCATCCATCATAACACCGAAAATGCCGCTATGGGAGGAATCATTGGGAAGAGGGTCATGCAAAATATGGAGATCTTTACTGTCTGGATGGGTTGCACTATAAACGTGATTTCGGGTTTCGCCAACATTTAACACAGCTATACGGCCTGTCCTGCGCAGAGTTATCCTGTTGGAAGTCAGTACTTTGCGAACTTCAGCGATTTCTGCCTGTCGGTTTGGCTGACTAAGAAACTCTAACCAGTTTACGGAAATAGACTGTTCATGTTCCTTCAGCTGGAAAGCGGCGGCAGTCACTTTGCCTTCTTCTGTTAATCGGCTTCTTGAGCAGTATCTTGAAACATGGTCTGTGTCAGGTACAAAGTCGCCCTTCATTCAGAGGCCCAGCTCAGTACGTTTTGGGGTTCCACTGCTTCGAGAAGTTCACTAATTGGCACTATCCCGGAAACGCGCTTGGTTCCTTTCTGATATGGGGAAAATACGACGAAAGCAGCTTGGTCTGTTGGCAAGAACTCAGCGGCGAAATGTTTATTAAGTGCGGCCTGCCACTGGGTCCGGATATTTCCAGACGGGGACACTACGACATCTGGATACTTCAAAAGCGGTGCGGTTCGTAAGAAAACAACAAAATTGCGCAACGACTCTGGGAATTGTTCAAGTTCTTCAGGAGCTTCTTCTTTTGTGACCTCAAGCAAGAACTTCAGTCGATCGGCAAGCTGCTCACGATAAGGAATGTCTAGTGAGCTACGAACATAAGCTATGAGGTTACGAATCTTTTGTTCGTTTCCTTGACGTTGGTCTAGTTCCTCAAAGGGGCTGACTGGGGAAGCACCTTCCAAGGAGCCACTCTCGACGCTATGACAAACGTAGACTACTCCCCCTCGAGAGAGGACGATCTTTGGCGACTCCGCTGCAATGAGAACAACACTTTGGGATGTTACGTCTGTTACGTTAGCTGTGAGTGGCGCATTCTCTCTCACTGGACCAGCAGCTGTCCGTTCCTTTTGCAAATCAACGTCAGCAACAACAACACCAGACGCTCCTGGATCTGTCACATTTACAAACACTCTTACACCTGTAGTTTGGCCACCTACCATGAGGGTGGCCCCAGAGACTAAAGTGTCAACGTGTCTCTCACCAAAATCGGGTAACGTAAACGAGGAATCCTCAAATATGAAAGGATTGCCGTAGGGAATCTCCTCAAGTCTAGCCATTAGTTCGTTCTACTCTATCGTTAGGGGATGTCAAAGACGTTTCCAGATGTCTGTCTGAGTCTTCGGGTCGGTTAAGTCGGAAAAACCCAGAACGATCCACTCATGGGCCAACTCAAACCAGTTCCAGATTGCATCCATTGATTTGTCTTCACCTAATCCTCTTGTTAGCAATTCAAAGCGAAGCAGCGGGAGTTTGTCAATTGGTCGAGCTGTTTCCCGAACAGTGACTTTAAGTGTTCCCTTATCCTCCGGAAGTCGAAAGCTGGTTGACCATGTAATGTTACTGGGTTCGCTGAGAAAACGGTCAGTATCCGAACGCCAAGTCAAGTCCGGGAATATGTTGTTCACGTCGGCCACTGAGTTCCAAGCCGTCCCCTTAGGGATGTGGTTAATATAGACCAGTTCACATTCCATCGGTTTGAGTGGGCCTAAGCTAAACTCAGATACGAATCCACTGAACAGCTCAAAGGTTTCCTTAAAAGAAGCTATTAGTTTTTTATACGTAGGATATTCTTCGTCCTCGCTCATTTTTCGCCAGTTGAAATGTAACCGATTAGGTTGAACTTGAATTAGGTGGTTACCTTCTTCGTCCACAAACCAAATTCGGGGCCACGGCAAACCCACGCTGTCTGTAATCAAGGGCGTCCCAAGTGGAGGAGCATGGTTGCACTTGGGATAATTGGTTCGAATCTTGTCCCAGAGCAGGCCCAAATGAGGCGCCTTCAGCTGCGGAAGAGGCTCAAAGACAATACCGCACGCAACCTCTACAATTGGCGGGTCACCATAGTGGGGAAGCCCCGTATGTTCTGGTGGCTCTTTCGTCATAAAGTTGTGCACACGTTGAGAAGGGTAAGTTTTCCACGTTAGTGGTACGTTTGCAATTATTATTATACCGCTTTGTCTTAGGAGAGTGGTTTGGCGCCCCTTCAGCACCACTGCCTTTCGAACTTTCTCAATACGCTCCAAGATCTGAGCCCTTTCGTCATCGCGAGTGAGTTGTTGACAGGTGTTGATAGGAGTCGTTTTTTGACCCGTTTGGTGTTTCTGGATTCAGCCGTAAGTGATTGATGTCAGGCTGGTTGCGGGGGAGGGATTTGAACCCTCGACCTTTGGGTTATGAGCTCCACAACAAGTAAGAAAATCAGTAACTTAGCGGCACGTACAGTCATTCTAGGGCATGATGAGTAAGGGCTGGGAAGCTTAAGTAATTTTTATTGGACCAAAAACGGACCAAAAAATTCGATCGGAGTACGAATCAAAGAGTTTGCTAGTACATCGCTGAGGACCTAATCGTCTGTTTGTTGAAAGATCGAGAATTCTTGACCCAGTAGCGATGCTCTCTCACGTAGAACTCTAGACTTTTTTCTGACAGCCACGGTCACCTCATCTGATCCGACTAAATATCGGGAAAGAGCCTGACCAGTTTCACATAACGCTTTCCTTTTTCGACATTGAGGGCAATCGGTATTCGGTACGAAGCCACATGGATAAGACGAGAGGTGTTAAATTGCTTTCAGTCGAGGAGCTAACCAGTCAGCAGGGCTAGAAAAAAGGGGCGTGGTTAGAAGACTGTTTTTGAAACTTGTTTTCTGGCGTCCTGCATGCAGTGTTGGCGGGAGTTTCAGATTTCCATTTCCGGGGAAGTTTTTGGGAAAGAGTTTGCGTCCGAAAAGAAATCGACGCGTCGGCTGGGCTCTCAACCAGTCGCTGCCGGTTCGCTACTATTCTGTGCTAGTTATCGTAAAAGGGCGTTCAATCCGGCCTGCACGAAATGATTGTCGTAGCTGAGTACCTCAGTAATGCCCTTTTCCTTCATGTAAGCAATTGATGAACAGTCAGTTATGCTCCATTCCTTGTCGTCATGCGAACAGAAAACTGAGACTGCCTCCCTAAAGATGCGGCTGTCTTGGGGCACAACTCTTGTGGTATCGAGTTCCCTGATTGATTTTTCCCACTCACAAAGTGCGCTTCTAAGCTCCCTGTGTTCTCTCAGGACCGTGAGTACTTCACCCAAGACCATTTCGCTGGTATGGAATTGTACGTCCGAGCCTAACGCTGTGGAGACATCACGTGCTTTTTGGTGGAGTGCATCTGCTGGATGCAACAATGCGATCCAATAGCTGGAGTCAGCGAATACGTGCTTCAATTCTTTCGGGGTTGGCCGTATAGATACTCATCAAGATGCTTGGATAGGTCTGAAGGGACCTTTTCCCACGCTTCCCTCGGGGCAAGTTCGCTAGCCTCCAGAGTTACCTCCCAAGGTGCTCGTTTCCGGTCTTTAGTCTTACTAGTACCCTGTGTCACAAACTCTTCGCAGAAACGTGCATCGCTCGCACTAGCAAACTGCTCCTGCGCTACACCGCGGCCCTGGAAGCCTACTAGCTGGACCGACGCAGGCAGACGAGTTTCCTGGACCTTCATTTTTTCAAGATCTGATATTCGCGGGTTGGCCTGTTCGCCTTGGCTCAACGGCACGAAGTTTTGAAACAACCAAGTTCGTGTACCTTCCAGGGCAGAAAGCATTCCCGACCCGAAGCGTATTGGGGGATAGCCCTGTCCAAGAAGGGATGAGTCCATACGCATAGTACTAGTCTCCTAACAACAGCCCCAGTCTGTCAAGAAGATCGTAGAGGGTTTTGCGGTGTTCATTGGCGAAAACTTGCATATCGGACGGATGCCGAACTCCCTTTACGGAATAGCCGATATAGATTCCATCAGCCAAAGACAGCGAGTGATCCAGTGTTAGTGATGTGCTGCGCTCACGCGCTGGATCCCGCCAACGAAAAATAACGCCATGACCCACGGGTTCTCCGGGGCCTTCCAGTACCAATTCCCCTGTCAAAGACTGAAGGAAGTCTCTTGCCGTGGTCCCTACAACTTCGCCATGGGCGTGGTAGGACAAATCGTATGCCCTGAGTGAGGTCTGGCTCCGTTCGAGTAGCCAGTAGGTGGCCTTCTGCAAGATGGACGAGTACAGATTCATTTCCTCAGTACTGAGGCTAGAGGCAATGAATTCTATTTGTTCCAAACGTAGTTGTAAAAGCGCTCCGGGATCTTTACCAAAAAGAATAGATACTGACTGGGACACTACGGAATTGGGTTCGCCGGCAGTTCGGATATCGGCCAAGCTGACCCCGAACTCCCTGAAGTTCTCCAACAGTTCACCATAGAGGCCGGGCCCTAAGCTAAGCAGTTCTAACGCAGGGGGATCTAGGCGAGCGGAGTAGCCAACCTGTTCATTCCGGGTTTCAAACTGCCATCTAGCCATCAGGACTGCTTTCTGTAGACGAGCCCATTCTCCACATCCCAAGATGGAGCCTCACGCGATGTGAACGTGCTTTTGGGACACCGATTCTAACGCAAAGGTAAGAATTCCGCCAGCGGTTCGGACGGCACAGTACCGTCACCAACAATTGTTATTATGGAGTGAAAAATTACAGCCCCGCGGCTAGGCCTAGCCTCTCCGGCTAGGCCTCATGTCCTGGCCGTGTGGGCTGTTCCTCAGCATGAGGAGGAATGAGTGCCAACTGACAAGAAAGAAAACCCACCACGAGACCTTGAAACCCGTTACCGGTCGGAACTCGTCGAAAATAATCGACTCAAAAACCAGCGCCGAGAATTGGAATCCGCGGAAAGAAAATCCAATCTATCCCCGAGGTTAAAGCCTATCTCTATGCGAACAGGCCAGTCTCGAAGGCCCCTCGCCCTATCACCCCTGTCGGCGGACATAGCGGACACAGCAGCTTCACGGTCAGCCTGGGAAATCGCGCATCACCAATAACGCTGATAAGAACAACCTAAGTGTGATATTCATAATGTTCAAACTCTCCCTGTGCTTCGAGTGCTTCCTGTGCTGGCCACATTTGACCCGCTTCTCCAGACATCTCTTCGGCTGCGGTCTCGGCGGCCACTCTGTTTAGAATGTCGCCGATCGGGTCCCTGAGATATCTCAGGCTCGCCACGAAATATCCAAGGGCTACCAGGGCCAGGAGCCCGTATGAGGCCA
>JALLON010000014.1 GCA_027717925.1 Acidobacteria bacterium AH-259-G07
GGCGCGGCGCAGTTGAACTCCAACTTCCCCATCTCATCAACTGCTTCCTGTATGGTAGAGAAGAGGGTGGGTTCGACCGTGATCACGAAAGGGAGGTTCGAGCGATCAGACCACCTTTCCTGCAGTACCGAGTCAACATTGATCTTCCTCTCCGCCAGGATATTGGCGAGAGCTGAGATGATCCCGGGACGGTCCTTCACGAAAAAGCGAATATAGAAGGGATAGCGCTCCTTTTCTTGGGAGATTGCCAACTGGTCGAACGGTCCTGTTTCAATGCTCACACCGGGGACCAATTCACCCGGATACGTCCTCCCGACATTTGAAACCAATGTGTCTCTTTTCCATAGTGCTGCATTTAAAATGTCCGCCACTACTGAGACGGCAGTTGGATCTCCTCCGGCACCTTTTCCGCTAATTACCACCGAGCCGAGGGTCGCTCCTGTGATTTCTAAAGCGTTAAGCACTCCGGAGATCTTCGACAACAGAAGCCGATTGTCAATCAAAAAGGGACTCACGCGTAGACTCAAAACATCTCCGGTTCGCTCCACGATGCCCAGCAGCTTGATTGTGGAATCAAGCCTTCGTGCATAAAGAAAGTCCACGGGGACAATTTCTGTGATGCCTCGTGTCGGAATCTGATCGGGGCTGATTCGCATATTGAAACAGAGTGTGCCCAGGATAGCCAGCTTGTCCGTTGTGTCTCCCCCGGAGACATCCAGGGAGGGATCGGACTCCGCATAACCGAGGGAGTGAGCATGAGCCAAGGCCTCCTCGTACTCACCTCCACCGTCGGCCATCTCCGAGAGAATGTAATTGCATGTACCGTTGAGAATGCCTCGCACTCGTAAAATCCGGTCGGAAAAGAAAGAACGCTGTACCACCCGAATGATCGGAATCCCTCCACCAACGGAGGCTTCAAAACCCAAATAGGAATTCATCTCTGCTGCGAGTTTTAGAAAGTCAGTTCCGCAGCGGGCCATCAGAATCTTGTTGGCCGTGACTACAGCCCTTCGCTGCTGCAAGCCGGTCCGGATAATCTGATTGGCTGGATCCACCCCTCCAATCAGTTCGACCATCACATCTGAAGGAGTTTCAAGAAATTCCTTTAGTGACTCGGTGAACCTCACTTCCGGTGAGATCCAGGAAGTGTCCTTCTTCCCGTAGCTCCTGTCGAATATCGACACCAGTCGCAAATTAACACCCCACCTTTGCTGGAAACGAGGTCTCTCTTCTTGTAGGAGTTGGACGACGGCTTGACCAACTGTCCCAAGACCAGCCAGAGCCACACGCACTTCAAGAGGAGACGTCTCAGGTGTCGGCGTCATTTTGCTTCCTTTGAGGGGGCCGTGTCTTTAAAATTTAAATTTTCGGCGAAATTTTAAATTTTAAAGACACGGCCCCACGCGGTCAAGGGAGGGGTTGGGGTCAGACCTTACCCCCAAAACCTTGCTATCATGAAAGGGTAAGCGAATAATGCCGAGATAGCATGGAAAATCTGTTCACCTTTTTCTTTAAATACCAACCGTTCTTCTTTCAGAAAGGAGATTTCACCTTCCAGTGGGGCTTGAGCCTTTGGCAAGCCGGCCTGGTGATAATCTCAATTGCAGCTCTGCTTCTCCTGATTTATCGACGCAAATTGATTTTTCTCGGACAAAAGAGCGGCGCAGCTTTATTGGCCCTTCGGATCGGCGTCTTCCTGGTTCTACTGCTGTTGATGATGAGGCCTAGTGTGGTCCTCTCGAGACTGGTTCCCAAAGAGAATCTGCTGGCTATCCTGGCCGACGATTCCCGCAGCATGGGGATCCTTGATAGCTCCGGAAAACCAAGAGGGCAGAGGGCTGTGGAACTACTCAGCGAGGAATCAGACTTTTTGGCAGCTTTAGATGAGAAATTTTATCTTCGACTTTTCCGCTTCGACTCGCGGGCTCGAAGAGTCGAGAAATCTTTTGAGCCTAACTGGCAAGGCAACCAGACCAACATCGTCGCTGGATTGGAAAGGGTGTTGGCGGAAACCAAGAACTTGCCGCTGGCCGGGATCGTCCTTTTCACAGATGGCTCAGACAACAGTCATCGAGACTTCAAGGAAGTTCTCAGTGAATTAAAAGCCCGTCGCATCCCCGTTCATACCGTCGGGTTAGGGCCCGAGTCATTGAACCGAGACGTCGAGATCACCCAAGTTAGTGCACCTCGGGTTTCCATACCCGAGACCGTCTCAGTTGCTCGCATCAACTTTCGCCACCGCGGGTATGGTGGCAGTCGGGGCCGTCTCGAAGTTCGGGAAGGTCACTCTCTAGTTCAGACAAAAGAAGTTTATTTTCCCCGAGATTCCGAGACCTTCATCACCGAGGTGAAGTTCATACCCAAGTCGGAGGGAATAAAGACCTACCATTTCTACTTACGGCCGCTGGAAGGTGAGGAAATAAAGGAGAACAACTCTCGAAGTACCATCATCCAGGTTCGAAATCTGGCAGCACGCATCCTCTATGTCGAAGGGCATCCCCGTTGGGAATACAAATTCATTCGCAGGGCCTTGAACGAAGACAAACACATACAACTTGAAACATTATTGCGCACCGCAATCAACAAATTCTATCGCCAGGGAATAGAAGAAGAGACCACCTTAGCAACCGGTTTTCCTTCTGAAAGAGAGGAGCTTTTCCAATACCAGGGCGTTATCTTTGGCAGTGTCGAGTCTTCGTTTTTTACTTATCAGCAGATGGAGATGATGCGCGACTTTGTCGGCAAGCGAGGAGGCGGCTTCTTAATGTTGGGGGGCAGTTCTTCCTTTGCTTCCGGACAATACCAGAATACACCCATTGAGGAAATCCTTCCTGTTTGGCTGCTGGAGAGTGGCGAAGATATAGTCGGCTCTGCGACGCTTTATGTCCAAGGAGACAGCGAGTTGAAATTGACAGATCATGGTCTTCGCCACCCTGCGCTGCAGCTTTCCTTGGAAGAAGAGCAAAACATTCGTGAGTGGAATGAGATCCCGCAGTTGAATGATTGGAACATCGTGCAAGGAATTAAATCGGGCGCAACTATTCTGGCGCAGCTCGATACATTCTCAGGTTCAGCTTCCGATTCGCATGACATTCCCCTCCTTGTTTTCCAACGCTACGGTCGCGGTCACACCTTGGCACTCCTTACAGGGAGCAGCTGGCGCTGGCAGATGCTTCAGGATCACGAAGATGGAAAGCACGAAACCTTTTGGAGACAAATCCTGCGCTGGTTAGTCAGTTCGGCAAAAGACCCTATCGCGGTCGAGACCGAGCGTGAGATCTACTCCCAAAACGAGCTGGTAGACATCCGAGCCCAAGTTAGCGACAAAGCCTTCAATCGAATCAATGACGGCCGCGTTGAGGCCATTATTACCTCTCCGTCAGGGGAGGCATTTAAGCTGCCCCTTCAGTGGGACGCTCGTGAAGATGGGGTTTATCGAGGTCAGTGGACACCTCAGGAAGACGGTCTTTATCTGGTTCAGATTCAGGCCGAGGCGAATGCACTCCAAGAAAACAACCACCATCTCCGTGCCAAGACATCGTTTGTGACTGCCACAGGTTCCCGTGAGTTCTTTGAAGCCGTGCAGAAGAAAGACTTTCTTCAAAAGCTTGCACAGGAAACCGGAGGCAACTACTACGCAGTTTCTGAGGCTGAAAGGTTGCCGCAAGAAATAGTTTACACTGAATCTCAAGCATCGGTGATCGAAGTGCTTGATCTTTGGGATATGCCGTTCAATTTTCTACTCCTGATCGCCTTGCTCTTTGGCGAGTGGATACTCAGGAAAAGACACGGCCTTATTTGAGAGCAATAGAGCAATAGGGCAATAGACTTGATGGAGGAAATGAGAGCAAACGAGCCCATCACCAATAACGAATGCTCCTCTGCTGTTTTTCTACTCTATTGTTCTATTGTTCTATTGCTCTATTGCTCTTCTCTGCCCGCCTTGCAGGCAGCCAATGACCGGGTTTGCATCATTATCACAGGTCTCGGAGGAGTGCCCGAGTACGAAGAGAATTTCCTCCGTTGGAGCAGTGAAATGGAGACCGTGTTCAGGAATGAACTCAACAGCGCCGTTTACAACCTTGACGGCCGAGAGCAGAAGAAGCCCGATATTCTTCAAGTTTTCGATCAGGTTTCCTTATCGCTTCCACTGGACGAATTGTGGCTTTTCTTGATCGGGCACGCCAATCATGACGGCCGTCATTATAAGTTCAACATCGCAGGCCCCGACTTAACTGATGAGGAGATCAAGACCTTCCTCGAGGCCCTTGGCCGGACAAGAACCTATATTATCGCAGCGACCAGCGCCAGTGGGATCCTCGCCTCCCGCCTGGGTCAGAAGAATCGCGTAGTGGTCACTGCCACAAGAAACCAATTCGAAAGACAACCTCCCCTATTTATGTCCTTCTTCGTAGAAGCCGTCACCTCTGCCGAAGCCGACACAGACAAAAATGGTAAGATCTCGCTGCTGGAAGCGTTCCTCTTTAGTAATCAGAAGGTGGATGCATGGTTTAAAGAAAGGGGACGCATTCAGACCGAACATTCTCTTCTCGATGATAATGGCCAGGCACGATTAGGCGAAAGTCAAGGAACATTGGGGAGCGATCCCGGTGCCCACGGCACCTTTCTTGCCTCGAGAGCCTTTCTTTCGGCGCCCCCAGAACAGGCTTACCGCTCTTTGGAGGCCAAGCAGCTGGCTTCGGAACGGGTAGAGATCGAGCGCAACATCGAAGATTTGAAGTTTCGCAAGACCCAGATTCCAGAGGATAAGTATTACCGCACTTTAGAAGAGCTCTTAGTGAAGCTGGCCCAGATCAACGAAAAAATCGAGCAGCTGGAGGCAGGACGGTGAAGCGAATCGTCTTTGTTCTCTTTAGTCTGACCATTTGTCTTGCCTACCAAGGAAGCTCGAGATTAGAGCGTGCGCCCGACACACTCCTTTCCGAGGTTCAGCGGCTGATGCATCAGGGCCGCTATGAAAAGGCAAAAGAGCGGCTGAAAAGGGCCCCGGATACCGACCCGTATGTTTTGCGACTTCTCTTAGAGCTAGCCCAGCGTGAAGGAAGAGAAGGGGAAACCGAAATCTATGCCCGGCATCTTCTACGCCTACATGACTCAGGGCAATTGAGAACGTCCCAGGAGATTGCTCAAGCTGCATATGCAGCATGGCAATTGGACTTATGGCAAGATGCCAACCAGCTTTTCATGGAAGCCTCAAAGAGCGAGCCTATTTCCTTGTCGCTGTTTGTCGATTGGGGCCATCTCTACCTTGAGAAGTACGACGCCGGTGAAGCCGAATCGATCTTTCAAGATGGGATCAAATCCGGCCAGCCGTCTTCTGGATACTTTCGCTGGGGGTCTGATGACGCCTACGTGGGACTTGCACACGCTCTGGACAGCCAATTTAAAACCGGTGCAGCTGAGGCTCTGGCCAAGGCTCTAGAGTTGAATCCTAAGAATCTGGAAGCTTTTCTTCTCAAGGCCAAGCTGGCTATCAAAGAGGCCAACTGGCAAAAAGCCCAAGACTGGATTGAAAAAGGACTGAAGATCAATAAACATTATGTGCCCTTGTTGCAGCTCAAGTGCGCTTTTGAGTATTTCCGGGAAAAAACCGAAGAATTTTGGAAAACCCGGGAGCGAGTGCTAAAGATCAATCCCAAGGATGGTGATCTTTTTGAGAGACTCGGGGATCTTGCTGTCACCAAACGGCGCCTCGAGGAGGCGGTTGATTTTTACCGGGAGTCAATTGAGCGGAACCCACGACAGTGGTCGGCCGTCGCTTCTCTGGGTATCAATTTGCTTCGACTGGGGGAGGAAGGAGAAGGCAAACGGATTTTGGAGAAGGCTTATGCTAACGATCCCTTCAACATCTGGACAGTCAATACGCTCAGACTCCTGGATAGTTTTGATCGTTTCATCCGCTTAGAAACTCCGCACTTTAGAGTCAAATTACATAAAAAGGAGGCGGCCGCCATTAAACCCTATGTAGAAGAACTCCTGGAGAGAAGCTTGGGGACTCTGGAGCAGAAGTACAACCATCAGGTCTCCGGTCAGTACATTTTTGAAATGTATCCTGATCACGAGGACTTCGCGGTTCGCACCTTGGGCCTGCCCGGCCTGGGAGCCCTGGGGGCCACTTTTGGACGAATTGTGGCCATGGATTCTCCCTCAGCACGACCCAAGGGGAAGTTCCATTGGGGCTCGACCCTCTGGCACGAGGTAGCTCATGTCGTCACGCTCTCCCTGAGCAATCACAAAGTTCCCCGCTGGTTCACGGAGGGAATTTCGATGATGGAGGAGCGCCAGGCAGATGACGGGTGGGGAGAGTATCTCAATGTTGGCTTTGTGAGAGCCTATCAGAAGGGCGATTTCCTGCCTCTTTCAGAGCTTAACTCTGGTTTTGAGCGCCCCAAATCCGCCGCGCAGCTCGCCATCAGCTATTATCAGGCTGGATGGATCTGTGAGTTCCTGGCCTCTCGATACGGCTTTGACAAAATCAGATCCATGCTGGTGGCCTTTGCTGAGGGACATACAACCAAAGAAGTTTTTGAGGAAGTACTTCGGGCCTCCGTGCAAGAGATTGACCGACAGTTTCGCCAAGAGATGAACCGAACATTGAAGCCCCTGATCCGGCATCTGGAGGTTCCCAAAGATCCCCTTTTTCCCCAAAAGCTTGAGGGCCAGCAAAAAGGGCAAGGAGAGGAGGACTTGGAGTCCGTGCTGAAAGCTTGGCAGGCCAACCCCGAAAATTACTTCCTCAATCTTCGCTTAGGGAGCAAGCTGAAAGCGGCCGGGCGCGACGAGGAAGCGATTCCTTACTTGGAAAAAGCGCTCCAGATATTCCCCACTTTCTCAGGAAGAGGCAGTCCCTATGAGCTTCTTTCAGAAATTTACCACAAGACGAACCAAGTCGACAAAGCCTTGGCGATGCGTCAGCGCTGGTGGAAAGCGGCGCCGCTCTTTACCGAGAATGCTTACAGAGTGGCCGCTCTACTCTCGGACAGGAATCAGCCAGAAGTGGCAGCAAAATATTTAGAAGAAGCGATGTACGTTGATCCTCTCCAAAGCGAGTCACATGAAAAATTGGGAGACCTTTATCTGCAATCCGGCCAGCCTGAGAATGCGGTTCGCGAATTCAAAATCTTGCTGGATCTAAAACCTGTTGACGTGGCAGCGGCTCACTACAAACTGGCACAAGCTCTGTTTCAGTCTGGTAACGGACAAGGTGCCCGGCGTCACGTGCTGCTGTCCTTGGAGATCGCGCCGACCTATGAAGAGGCGCAGAAACTGCTGCTGAAAGTGGTTCGGAAATGAGACGAATTTTGGGCTTATTACTGACTCCCTTGTGCCTCTGGGGGGTGCTTATCCCCGCCCTGGGCCTGGATGACGTCAATCGCCGGCGGGACCCCAAGGATCCAAACCTCTTTCAGTTTGTTCGCATCCGCTACAACGGATATACCGGTTTTTGGGGCTCGCGGCGCTGGGTGCCTCCCTGGATGCATGATTACCCACGGGCTGAAAAGAACTTTTTGAAGATCTTGCTGGAGCTGACATCCATCGAGACAACGCCCGATTCTTATCTCATCCTGGATCTGAATGATCCCGAGATCATGAATTACCCCATTCTTTATGTGAGCGAGCCGGGGTATTGGGAGATTACAAAGGAGGAAGCTGCCAACCTTCGTGAATACTTGTCACGAGGAGGCTTTGTGATCTTCGATGATTTTCGGAGCACCCCGGAATGGACCAACCTGACGGCTTGCATGAAGGAGGTGTTTCCTGATCGAAGTTTTCAAGAGCTGACATTGGAGCATCCCGTGTTCCATTGCTTTTACGACATTGAAACTCTGGACATGATCCCGCCTTATGTGCTCCAAGGACAGGGCAAGCCCAGCTTTCGGGGCATGTTCGATGAGAACGGCCGGCTTCAAGTGATCGCCAATTACAATAACGACATCGGTGACTACTGGGAATGGTCCGATGACTCATTGACTCCTGTGAATCTCTCCAATGAAGCTTTCAAATTCGGCATTAACTACATCATCTATGGAATGACGCATTAAATAAAGAGCAATGGAGCAATGGAGCAATAGAACAAAAGAGACACGGCCCCCAGGAGAGGAGATTGGAATGGAAGAAGTGAGCCAGGCTGAAGAAGTACAGATACCGGAACTGGTCGATGCGATGCTCGATTCGCAGAAGAAAATTCTTCACGAGCTGCGAAAGATCATCGTCGGTCAAGATGAAGTGATCGAGCAGATTTTGATTTCACTTTATGTCGGGGGACATTCACTCATCACGGGGCTGCCCGGGTTGGCGAAAACCCTTCTCGTGCACAGTGCCGCGCGAACGCTGGGTCTCACTTTCAAGCGAATTCAATTTACTCCTGATCTAATGCCTGCCGACATTACCGGCACGGAGATCATCGAAGAGGATCCTTCCACAGGTCGGCGCCGTCTGGAATTTGTGGCTGGCCCTATTTTTGCCAATGTTATATTAGCTGACGAAATCAATCGCACACCGCCCAAAACTCAAGCGGCCCTCCTTGAGGCGATGCAGGAGCGCAAAGTGACTGCTCGGGGAATCACCCGCGATCTGGATCCCCCCTTCTTCGTCCTGGCCACGCAAAACCCAATCGAACTGGAGGGTACCTATCCGCTTCCTGAAGCCCAGCTCGATCGGTTCATGTTTAACATCGTAATTGACTATCTTCCGGAGGACCAGGAGGTGGAGGTCGTGAGAGAAACCACTGGCGAGACTGCGGAAGAGATTGACCAGGTAGTCTCGGGTGAGGACATACTGCGCTATCAAGAACTGGTGAAAAAGATTCCAGCCAATGAAGAGATCGTGCTTTACGCGGTTCGACTGACACGTGCCAGCCGTCCCGGCGATACATCGGCGCCTGACTTCGTTAAACAATGGGTGAGATATGGAGCCAGTGTGCGGGCCCCTCAATTCATGGTGTTGGGAGGAAAGGCCCGAGCACTTCTGAAGGGACGCTATGCTGTCTCGAGTGAAGACATCCGTTCTCTGGCCAAGCCCGTGCTGCGCCACCGCATTCTCACCAACTTCCATGCGGAGTCGGATGGGATCACGCCCGAAGATATCATCGATCGACTCCTGGAAACGGTTGCGCCTCCCCAATCCGGACTTTAAAGCGGAACTAAAATGCCGAGCACCCAAGTTTCAAACCGATTCATTGATCCGCAGATTCTGTCCAGAATCAGCAATCTGCAGTTGGTCGCTAAGACAGTGGTGGAAGGATTCCTGGCGGGATTACACCGTTCACCCTATCACGGCTTCAGCCTGGACTTTGCGGAATACCGAGAATACTCGCCAGGTGATGACATTCGGAGAGTCGATTGGAAGGTTTTCGGAAGGACCGACCGCCTCTATGTCAAGAAGTATGAGGGTGACACCAACACTCAGCTTTACATTTTACTGGACGTCAGTAAAAGCATGGCTTTCAGCAGTCAAGAAGTGTCCAAGCTCGACTATGCCCGCTACCTGGCTGCATCCCTGGCCTATCTTGCAATGCGGCAAAAGGATGCCGCAGGTGTGATTTTGTTCGACTCAGATGTGATCAGCCAAACTCCACCGCGGACCCGACACGGACACTTTTTAACTCTCTTGAACCAGCTGGAAACCCTGAAGATGGGCGGCCAGACGGACATTGGCGGTGCTATGGAAAGGCTCGCCCACCTGATCCGCAAAAGGGCTATGGTGGTTCTGATCAGCGATTTTTATCAGGAGCCTGAGAAAATTTCCAAAGCGCTGCGCTTTTTTCACCACCGCGGCAATGATGTTATTCTCTTTCATGTTCTTGACCCTGTAGAACTAGAGATGCCATTTGGGGAAATTTCCACTTTGGAGGACATGGAAACTGAGGAGCACCTGCCCTATGTCCCGGAATACTCCCGAAGGGCCTATCTGACCCTTCTCAGAGAACACATCGAGGAACTGCGAAAGGAATGTCGAAACATTTACCTCGATTATGAGCTGCTGAACACGGAGGAACCCCTGGATCGGGCACTGTACCGATATCTATCGCTCCGAGGGAAGAAATATTGAAACGCTTGGCGTAGAACAACATGCAATTTTTGGCTCCGTTATTCTGGCTCGGTGCACTGGCGGTTGCTGTTCCAATCTTTTTACATTTGATACGCCGGGAAAAAACCAAACGCATTCCTTTTGCCTCACTAATGTTCATCCGCAAGATCCCGATTAAGGAGCTTCGGCGGCGACGGCTCACACACCTTTTTTTGCTTTTTCTGCGCTGCCTGGGTCTTCTCCTTTTAGTTTTCGCCTTTGCCAGACCGGTGATCACCGGAACGTGGCTGAATCAGGTCAATCCTTTGCTGGCGCGTTCAGTTGTGATTCTAATCGACCATTCCTTCAGCATGTCCCGTGAGCCAATTTGGGAGAGCACGCTCCGGGCGGCTGAAGAGAAGATTCAGTCCCTAAGCAAGTCCGATGAAGCGGTAATCATCCAGTTCGGCGAAACGGTGGAGGTTCTTTCCCAGTGGGAAAATTCAACCGGGCGGCTGCAACAGATTTTGCGAAGCCGCGTGAGTCCATCTTTCGAATCGACTTCCTATGTTGAAGGTTTAAGGATGGCGGTGGAGCAACTGGAGGAGGCCCAAAACGGCAAAAGGGAAATCTACCTAATTACGGACTTACAGCAGACCGGAATGGGCGCGGCGGCAGGCTGGCGAATCCCGCCGGGCGTTTTTGTTGAGATCGAAGACGTGGGCAGCGAGACACCCAACCTCTTCGTTGAAGAAAGCCGTCTGGAAAGGGAAGTTTTCACGGACCAGTACCCACACCCAATTCTGGCGCGTGTGCGAGGCAATCCTGAGCAAACGGTGCGTGGCGAGGCACAGCTCTTTGTCGAAGGGAAACTGGTGGATCGCCAGGCTTTCGAAGTCGGCAGCGAAGGCGTTGCCAATTTGACCTTCAAGCCTTTCGATTTGGACGAGGGTGTTTCTCGAGGAAAAATAGTCATCGATCCAACGGATGCGCTTCCTGCCGATAACGTTTACTACTTTGTGGTTGAAAAACAAAAACCTCGGCGAATTCTGGTATTGCAAAACCGTAGAGAAAGATCGGAATTCTATCTTCAAAGCGCTCTCTCCTCGGGAAAGAATCTCCCTTTTGCAGTGGAGACCCGGGCTCCTCCCGGTCCCAGCCAGATCGATCCCCTGGACACTCCCCTGGTTGTGCTAAATGACCTGAGGCAACCACCAAAACGCTCAGTCTTTGAATCCTACATCCAAGAGGGGGGCGGTCTGATCGTGGTACTCAGCAAAAATGTCCGGCCAGAGGCCTATAGCCAACAGTGGTCTGCATTGCTTTCTGCCCAATTGATTGGCCGCAACTTTGTTCGGAGGCAGAACAAACCTTTTACCTCGATCACGGACGTGAACTGGGAGCATCCGATCTTCACGATTTTCCGGGATGTGCATAAGGCTGGGATTGCCAGCACCCAGTTTTACAGCTACTGGCGATTATCTCCCAAGGCTGATGCCTCAGTCTTGGCGAGGTTTAACGAAGGGGATCCAGCACTCATTGAAAAATCATTGGGAAAGGGCAAGATATTGGTTTTCGCATCCTCGCTTGATCCAATCTGGACAGATTTTCCGCTCCGAAGCGCCTACGTTCCTTTTTGGTACCGTCTGGCTCAATACGCTGCCGGCTGGCAGAGAACTCCGGCAGCGAGTGAGATCAATCAAGTTTTACCGGTTCAGGATTCGCTTCTGGAATCTGTTCCGGGTACTTCCGGAACCTGGAACTTGATCGACCCGCGAGGGCATCGAGTGCTTGGACTAAACCAAGAAGACCCGGGTCTTATTCAGTTGAAGATACCTGGTCATTACGAAATCCGGAGTAACAAGAAGACGGACTGGGCTGCGGTGAATTGCCGGCCGCAAGAGTCTGACCTGAGCCCGGTTGCAATGGAGGACTTCCTGGCGGTTTTTGTTCCGCGTGAAGCACGCATCGAAGAAGCAACTCTGGCGGAAGCGGGACAAGACAAAGACCGGCAACAGTCTTTGTGGTGGCTTTTCTTAATGGCTGCCGCAGCCGTGTTTGTGGCTGAGTCGTTGGTCGCCAACCGGAGAGGGGTCACAGGTAAAAAATAAATTGGGGGGTCAGCGGGGTTGGGGTCTGACCCCAACCCCGCAATTTATTTTTTCCCTGTGACCCCTCTTTAGCTGATAAAATTGTAAACAGGGTGATAAAGCATGAGCAGGACTCTTACACAGACGATTAGCCGGGTGCTGAGAAAGCTTCAAGGGGAGCGTCTGCTCAAGGGAGCAGCCCTTCTAATTGCTTTCTTTCTGTTCGCGTCACTGCTTTCCAGTTACCTTTTGGCCCGGCACAACTTTTCTGACAGCGCGCTGTTTTGGACCCGGCTGGTTGGACTTCTGGGCTCACTGTTCTTGTTCGGCTACTATATTTTCAAACCTCTGTGGCGTGCTCCCTCAAAGCGACAGGTGGCGCGTTTTCTGGAGGAACGACATCCGGAGCTGGAAGAGCGGCTTTCCACTGCAGTTGAAATCGAAGGGAGCGTTTCCCGAGTCCATCCGGAGCTTCGCAAGCTGATCACTCACGACGCCCGAAGGCAGCTTGCCAAAATTTCCAAACCTCGCCTCTATTACCCTCAAAAAAGCCTGGCCTCCCTGCTGGCGTTATTTTCCTCTCTGCTTATCTTCGGTTTCCTTTTCTTAAGAGGTCCAGACGTCTTTCCTTACAGTCTCAACAAAATTTTTCGGGGTTGGTACGATCAGTCGCAGTCTCCCCTCTATTTTGTGGTGGTTACTCCCGGCAGCGTAACAGTCGGAAAGCGTGCTGACCTGGAAATCCGTGCCAGGCTGGAAGGATTCGATTCAGAGAAAGTGCAGCTCGTAGCCAGATATGAAAATCAGCCTCAGTGGGAAGAAACCACCATGCCTCCAGATCCACAGGGGGGAGATTTTGTCTTCATCTTTTTTGATATCCGGGACCGGATCGATTATTACGTCAAAGCCGATGGCATCCAGTCAGAGATCTACACCATTGAAGTTTCAGAAATTCCACGCGTCGAGAGCCTGAAGGTGGTTCTTCAATTTCCACGATACACGGGTCTTTCCGGCGTGACTTTAGAGGATGAGGGCGACATCCGTGCGCTGGTGGGGACTGAGGCCGAGATTTTCGTGCACACTGACCAACCCGTGCGTGCTGGAATGATCAAATTAGAAAAGGGTGGGGAGGTCCCGTTGCAGGTTCTGGGACCTCAACAATTGCGAGGAACGCTCAAGATCACACAAGACGACTATTACAGGATCCATCTCCAGGACCAGGAGAACTTTTGGAATCCGGCTTCTGATGAGTATCTCATCGAGGCCCTGCAGGATCAACCTCCCATTGTGAACTTTACCCGCCCGGGACGGGATCAGCGGGTCACCAACATTGAGGAGGTTTTTACCCAGATCAAGGTAGAGGATGACTACGGAGTGGCCCGGTTGGCGCTGCGCTTTTCAGTCAATGGGGAGCCGGAGCAAAAAGCCCAGCTGAATTACCCGAAAGCTTCGCGTTCCTTCTCCACTTCCCACACCTTTTATCTGGAAGAGTTTGATCTGGAGCCTGGAGATTTTGTTTCCTACTACGCCGAGGCTTCAGATGCAGTCTCTTCCGCCTCCACCGACATCTACTTTTTCGAAGTCGAGCCGTTCGATCGGGAGTATTACCAGTCGCAGCAGGGTGCACCCATGCCGGGCGCCAATGCCAGGGACAATATCATGCTCTCCAAACGGCAGAAGGAAATCATCGCTGCCACTTTCAAATTGCAACGAGACCGCGCTCGCTACTCAGCATCCGAATTTGCAGAAAATAGTCAAACTCTGGCTCTGGTTCAGCAGCGGCTGCAGTCCGAGACCCAAACCATTGTGGATCGAATTGGGCGGCGGGGTGCAGCTGTCGCCGACCCTCGCTTTCAGAAGATGGCCCAACACTTGAAACAAGCTGTGACTCACATGGAGCCAGCCCACCAACAGCTGAATCAGGCAAATACGAAGGAAGCTCTTCAAAAAGAGCAAAAATCCTTCCAGCAGCTACTTCGCGCCGAGGCCCTTTTTAAGCAAATTCAAGTTTCCTTTGCCCAGAACCAAGGCGGAGGAGGGGCTTCAGCCGAGGAGCTGGCGGATTTGGTCGATCTTGAGCTCGACAGAACCAAGAACCAATATGAGACGCTGCAGCAGAATCGTCAGTTGAATCGCGAGCAGGCTCTGGATGAGGCTCTGGAAAAGCTGAAAGAATTGGCCCGGCGTCAGCAGCAGCTCGCCCAACGTCGCCGTCAACAGGCGATGCAAGGTTCCTCCAACGCGAATCTGTCTCAACAGCAACTGATTGAAGAGGCAGAACGTCTGGCCCGCCAACTGGAACGCCTTTCTCGCCGGCAGCAGGATCCGCAGCTTCAGGATATCAGTCGCCAGTTGAGGCAAGCAGTCCGCGATATGCGTCGAGCTCAGTCCAGTGGCCAGAACAACCAAGAGGCCCAGATGCGAGCTCAACAAGCACTGGAGCGGCTGCAGCAGACCCAAAGAGCCCTGGGCCAACAGCGACGCCGGCAGCTGGTCAACAATCTTCAGCAACTCAAGGAGAGTTCTCAGCGTCTGGTGGGAGACCAAAAGGAAATGCTTAACAAGATCGACCATCTCGATCGAACTGTAAAATCGGGAAAGATCGATCAGAATTTTATCCAGGAGCTCCGAAAGTTGCTGGGCGAAAAATCCCAACTGCAAGAGGATCTCCATCAGTTGGAAGGAAATCTTCACCAAACGGCCCGCCAAATGGGTTCCAAACAAGCTGAAGCCTCGCGAAAACTTAAGGAAGCTGCACTCGATGTGCGCGATCAACGGATCCCGGAAAAGATGCAGGAAGGCTCTGAGCTTCTTTCTCGTGGCTGGACGGACCTGGCACGGGAGCGCGAGGAAGGAGTCGCACAGGACCTGGAGGAATTGGCCCAGAAGATCCGCGAAGCCGAAGCGGCTCTGGGACCGGGCACCCAATCCACTCCACGCGAAAAACTGCAGCGCGCTTTAAATCAGATTGGGACATTGGTGGAAAATCTCGAGTCGCTTCAAGATCGCGCTTCTGGTGCCAATCAGGAACAACGGGCCCGCCAAGAGAAACAAGGGGAGCCACCGGAAGTTGGTCAAGAGGTTCCAGAACAGGCTCGGCAGGCAAATAGGCAGGATTCCGAACAACGAGGCCCAGGGCAGTCACAGTTTTCAGAAGAGCCGCAGCGCGCTCCCAGACAGGGTGGGGGCACGGAAGGTGCCGGTACTTACACAGGATCGGTTGCCAATACCCATGGAATCAATCCCCGGCAGGTGAGACGGGAATGGCAAGAGCGCCTTCGAGATGCCGAGCAATTGCGCGGATTTCTGGACAATCGACCCGAACTGGGACGAGTCTTGGCAGGGTTGATCCGTCGAATGCGTCGGCTGGACGCGGCCCGCGTTTTTACTGACGCGGAAGAAGTGGCGCGACTCAAGGCTCAGATCATTGACGGTTTTCGCCAGCTTGAGTTAGAGATTAACAGAGCTTTGGAGGAGGAAGTTGAACACCTGCTGCGACTGGTGAACGAGGAGGAAGTGCCACCCGAGTTTCGCGACCAGGTCGAAGAATACTACCGCACCCTTGCCAACAAAAGGGCGCCCTAAAGCGGCGCTCGCTATCCCTGCTTGGTAGGGGCGAGCCATCGGCTCGCCCCTACCACCCTAGAATTGCACAAGTCGAGATATCGTGCTTATGGCCATGTTTTTTTAGATAGCATCCGGCATTTACCAACTCCCTGATTAACTGCTTGCGCTTCACACGTCTATGGGCAGCTCCTTCGTCCTTGCACCGGCCTGCGGCGCCGGCTGCTCTTCCATCATGAGACGATAGGCATCCCGGATATTCTGTTCGAGTTCCTCGAGTGATTCACCTTGGCTGAATACGCCTGGGACCTGTTTCAACCTACCTACGTACCGACCATCGTCAATCCAGTACTCGAGGGTGAATTTTCTGACCATACACTACTACTCCTTGCGACATATTATATAAGTTCTCCTTGGCCCAAAAGCTGGAAGTTCCGACCCAACCGCTCCGCGTGCTCCAGGGTCGTCTCTTGGCTGCTCTCAATGGGTTGAGCTATACTGGCTACTCTCGCGCCGGAGTGGCGGAATTGGCAGACGCACCAGACTCAAAATCTGGCGGGTGGCAACACTCGTGGGGGTTCAACTCCCCCCTCCGGCATTCTTTTTCAATAACTTAGCCGGACGCATCTCAAGCCCCTTACTTAGCCTCATCTGTCCTGTATCCACTTTGTATCCACTGAGCCACTTCCTTTTCCTGGGCCTCCACGACTGACTTCATGGCGTGAGTTTCGACGTAGTGAACGTACCTCATGGTCGTCTGAATACTGGAATGGCCCAACAGCTCCTTCACCGTGTTCATATCGACCCCGTTTAAGAGCCACTGCGTTCCGCGGAAGTGCCGGAGATGATGGAATCCAACCCGATCCAATCCGATTTTTGCCTTTCCCTTGTCAAAAGCTCCCCGGGGATGCTTCCAAGGCTTTCGCCGAATCGGATCGACGAAGACACAGGGTGTGTCGATGAACCTCACGAGCTTGTTAAGCCATTCCAGAGCGAGTGGGGAGAGTGGAACCGAGCGGACCCTACCGCCTTTCGTTTTGCCAATTGTGACGACATACCGATCCGATCCCACTTTGCGGATGTGATCCCACTGCAATCGAAGCCCCTCGGACTTTCTCATCCCGGTCTCGCCCAAGACGGCCGTGTAAGCTCCAATCACCAGATCCTCGCGCGCGACTGCGTCGATCAGGTTGCGGTACTCAGCGTAGGTCATGATGCGCAGGGCCTTCTCGACTTCAGCAAGCATTCGGTACCTCAGGAGGGGATTAGATTCGATGTACTCGCGTTCCACCCCGACAGAGAGCATGTGCCGCAGCACCGCTATTCCACGATTGATCGTGGCCGGCTCCACCCCTTCCTCCAGCCTCGTGTCGACGAAGCGGTCCGCATCTCTCCTCCGGACCTCCTTCAACTTTACGTCTCCCAAAATGCGCTTGATCGCGACCAGAGCCTGCTCCTTGAAATCCGGTCGTCTGTTCTTGGCTCTGCACCAGCTCAGATACTCCTCGGAGTACTCCTTGATTGCGGGGTTGGATTGAGGTCGGTTTTCCTCTGAGCCCTTCGTCAGCTGTTGCTTCAACTCCCGCCAGTCGTCCATGAGAATCGCGTAGTCGATCTTCTTCTCCAGGTCTTTGGCCACCGTTCGGTTAGGCATGAATCGCCGGAACCGGGTCCCATCCGGCCATATTTTCGAAAGGACGATCTTTTCACGCCCACGGTGGCGCCATTTACAAATTCCCATCTTGCCTCCTTTCTTGACCCGGATTCTCGCCACTCTGGTCGGCATCATACCACTCGGGCAAACTTGTCCGGAACTTTTCCAGATCCTCTAGGAGATAGGCTCTGCGGTTGTGGAATTTTCGAGCTGGTAGCTCGCCTCGATCCGTCAGTTCCTTCAGGTCTTAACGTTGATACCCAGATACCGAGCCGCTGCCTTGGGGCCAAACAGTGCTTGAGTTGGAATTTGAAGCAATGCAACAGGCTTTCCAATCACGTGGCGAAGCCCTCGATAATAGTTTGCGAAGTCAGCCCTTTTACGACCATATTTGCTTTTGAAATGAGGAGGAGTCTCCTACTCCTCCGGGTTTTTTAAGGGTGAAAATCCTAGTACTTGGATGTCTATCCATCATTTCCCCTTCCGGTATTCATCTCCAATAGAATCGGACAAGTTCGGACCCTATTCCTTGTACCCCTTGCTCTCACACTTCGGCCCCCCAGGAAGTCCAGCTTGCACGAGGCGACCTAGCGAACATTTCTAGATATGGTCCCGGGCTGCAAGACTCAACCAGCTTGTAGAACTCGACTGGCTTACTACTGTGGCCATCCGGCCCTCGGGGAGCTTGAAACCAGGTCCCAACATCCTTTCTCTTGAGCGGCTGAGAGCCTTTCACGCCAAACAAGATGTGTTCCGTCTGACTACGGAAATAATTACCCATTCCGAATGAAGGCTTACACCAAGTTAAACAAGTGATGTAACGAAAGCCCCATTCTTCTAAAAGTCGGAAACCCTCCCGCAGGAAACGGTTTGTAATCCACAAATACAAATGGCAATCAACATCCGCGAGCCCGTTAACAGGCAAATTGGCTATCTCTTCAAATGAAAGTGTGTGATAAGTAGGCAATCCCCGACCAAATGGATCGGCATCGTCTTCATCTCTTCTATAATCCCAAGGCGCGTCAACAACAATGGTTGGGAACTTCGCGCCAATCGTAAGAGGATTTGAGCACGATTCGGCAAGTCGTTTGTTTTTGTCTCTTCTTTCCTGACGGCGTTTTCCCACTTTTTGGCGTTTAACTTGTGTAATTGTTTTTTCACCGGATAGAACTTGTTGGAATGAGGTCGGATCTTGGTCACGCAATTTCCTAGCGTCGCTGACATACTGACGATTGGTGCCAAGTAGCTGAGCGGCTTGTTGGGCCGCTCTATTTTGATTTTTTCCAGACGAGTCAATTTCTTGACTCTTCTCACTAGTCCTTCTGTATTTTGAAATCTTCTTTCTGCGTTCTTCTTCTATTTCCTTGGCCAATAACGGCACGACTTCAACAGCTATGGCCGCCTTCTGAGAACTACTTAAGTGACGGCGGTGAAGATTGAGACTGACGACGAATGAAACAAGGGAGCCGTGGCCATCCCAAGTCTTGAAGCTTGGTTCTATGCCAATCTCAAGACATGCTCGATAACGGTTTTTACCATCGATAATTCGACCATCGGGGTGGAGCCAAATTGGCTCTAAAAGGCCATTCTCCTTGATGTCTGCAAGCAAATCCTCGGACTCCTCCGCTTGCATCATCGGAAAAATGTTGCAGACTGGATGGAACCCTATATCGGTAAGCCTCTGGTTCACAAGCAACCTCTATTGACTTACCGAGAGCCAGCGAATAAGTTTGAAGGCGCTGGCTCTCAGTACTGACGCATAACCTGTGATAAGCCGTCCCGGTAAAAGACACTTATCTCAGGTGGGAGCCAGCTACACTCCTAACTCCATGATTTTACTGCACATTACTAACGTACCTTTCATGCCTACACCTTCAATGAGGTCGAAGATCCTGGGAACGCATCCACGTCACCACTTGAGGTTTATCTCTCAAAACCACACCGACACGACCTTTTGACAGAAAGCCCCAAACTTTTGCCGGTCCTAAAGGCGTTGAAACCCAGGCAAGTCGTTCGTCCGGCGGTGGAAGCTTGCTGTTTTCTGCCTGTGGTTTCGGTCTGTTGTCCGATGTTTTGTCAGTTTCAGCTGATCTATCACCAGAAAAGATCTCGAGAATAGCTGGCTTGTCATGCTTCAATTTCTTTAAATGTTCGGGAGTTATGGTTCCTTCAGGCGCGTCAACGCACAACTGTTCACCTTCAACCGTGAGGCGCACGTCAAGCTCAAATAGTTCCGCTAGGAAATCTGCTGCAGTGGTGGTCATAACTTGAATATCTCCCGCTTAGGCTGGGGTGTTGAAACTGTCGGATTCTTTGAATTTTGAGGATTTTGAGGATTTTGAGGGCTAGCAGAAAGCTTAACCTCTCCCTCAGTAGCTTTTGATTCTTGAGGGATAATATCTTTTTTTGTTATTTCCGCCTTCTCCTCAATATCCTTAATATCCTCAGAATCCCCAGGAACCTCATCGTTGTCTGAGTTTGACTCACTCCTCGCGAAAAAGTGAGGATTCACCTCATATTCCGGGCTTTTCTTTCGACCCGGACCAGTAACTTCCTTTCGAATCTGTTCGCAGACAAAACCGTGGTCCACGAGAAGATCCAGTGCGGCTTCCAGGTCCTTAATTTCCGAGAATCGCCCTCGTCTTGTGCTTTGGTGCAGTTCACGCTTTGAGAAGGTTCTTACGTCTTTGTTCTTGATCCAGCGCAGAATAAATTCGGCGTTAGCGACGGTTTGATCGGACCCCATCAAAGAGAAGGCGGCCTGAGCATGAGGAATCAAATACTTCCCAATCTGTATGGCTCTCTCGATAGTCTGTTGTCGGACTCGAACCTTCCAAGGTGCCGGTAGTTGGACAAATTCGGCGACGTGAAGGATCCCGGCGATCCTGCACACTTGACCTACGAGCTTCCCGGCCCAATCAGTCATCGTGCCGAGTGTGCCTAATTCCGACAGTTGGGGTTCCAGCCATACCTGAAATTCCTGGATCCTTTTGTGAGATGCTTCATCCAGCCGCAGAACGTGTGGCGCAGGTTTACCCTCACTATCTGTCGCATATTCAAGCGACAGGAGTGCTTGAACATTTCGGTGGTATCGTTTCCGGATGGAGGCTGAGACAGGCGGAGGATTTATGCGGCGAAGTCCTAGCAAACTTTTTGGAATAGAGTAGAGAAAACGAGCAAGTAGTCCTCGTGCTCGAAAGCCGGGTTTTTCTGCAAGGCATCGAACTACTTCAGGCTGTACAGTAAGTCCTATTGTCAAGGCAGGTTTCGGAACATACTCAGGTGGACGCCCCACCCGGTCCACCCTCAGGTCGTCTCCTGAATGGCCTTTGAGATAGACGCCCAAGTTTGGCGCCTGATTGGCCGAGTATCGGCCCGCCATCAGGTCGAACACGTCGCCTTCGGGGCTCATTAGCGCTATTCTTCCTGCTTGCTCGGATAGAAGTGACGCAAGGCGCTCCGGGCTACAATCGTCCGCTATATAGCGCGGCCGCACAGAAACATTTAACTCCGAAAGTTCCCGTGATAACTCAATTGCCTCTTCAATCAATTCAGCTCGTTCTTCTGGTTTGGCCTTGGCGGCTTTCGTTTGAGCCTTTTTGAGTGCTTCTTCG
>JALLON010000140.1 GCA_027717925.1 Acidobacteria bacterium AH-259-G07
TTTACAAAAGGGGGTACGCATGGGGTTGTGGCTGATTCGTGTCATTTTCGCGGTTGTTCTTACCGCAGCCACCTTCTTTCTCAGACCCTTTGACCTCACCCCGGAACTTGCTTTCATCCTTGGATTACTCCTCTCTATCACCATTATTCTTCTTGAGGTGGGTTTGCGGCACCGGTCTTTGAAGACGTTGATTGGAGCCGCCTTGGGATCCATTTTGGGTATTCTGGGAGCTTTTCTGGCAGGTCTGGTGATCCACAACATGACGTTTCTTTCCTCCAAGACGGAAAGCTTTCTTCAGTTGTTCATCCTGGCTGTGATGTTCTACGTGGGTTTGGTGGTGGGAATGACAAAAGGTGAGCTAATCAACTTGGGTTTCGGTGGGTTCTTCAAGGAGCGGACTTTCGGAAGGCGGGCCAAAATCTTGGACACCAGTGTAATCATCGATGGTCGGCTGGCCGACATTGTGGAGACCGGTTTTTTGGAAGGCCAGCTGCTTCTTCCGCAGTTTGTACTGCGAGAGCTGCAGATGATTGCTGATTCTGCAGATTCCTTAAAGAGGAACCGAGGTCGCCGCGGTTTGGACATCCTGGAGAAGATTCAAAAAAAACCCGGCATCAAAGTCGAGATCGTTGATCAGGATTATCCGGATATTCGAGAAGTGGACTTGAAGCTAATCGAGCTGGCAAAGGAAACCGGGGCCAAGATAGTGACCAACGATTTCAACTTGAACAAGGTCGCACAGCTTCACGGTGTGCAAGTTTTGAACATCAATGAACTTGCCAATGGGCTTAAACCCGTTGTTCTGCCGGGAGAGAGTATGAAAGTCTTCATCCTCAAAGAAGGAAAAGAATACAATCAAGGGGTTGCCTATTTGGATGATGGAACGATGGTGGTTGTGGACAATGCCCGAAGGATGATCGGGAGAACGGTCGATATCACGGTGACCAGTGTGTTACAGACAACCGCTGGTAAAATGATCTTTGGGAAATATCAACCTCCGGGAGAGGTTCAGCAGAGAAGTGAGTACGAGCGGGTGACGCGTCTTTGATTGGTCTAGTTCTAGCAGCGGCCGGTACCGGATCTCGATTCGCATCGGGCCTTCCTAAACAGTTCACGGACGTGCAGGGGAAGCCTCTTTACCTTCATGCCTTAGAGCTTTTTTCGACCTTCTTTGACCAAGCCATTATTGTCCTCCCCCAGGCCTGGAAGGAGGAGGTGGAGAGTCAGGTTCAGTTGCTGCCCTACCAGGATAAGTTGATTTTGGAGGTCGGGGGTCCCCAGCGTCAGGACTCGGTCGGTCGAGGTCTCAGCCGGCTCTCCGACGGCATCCGGACCGTATTGGTCCATGACGCAGTTCGTCCTTTCACTTCTGCCCACCTCATTTCAAGAGTGATTGATGAGACTCGACGACATCAGGCTTGCATACCTGTTCTTCCCCTGAGGGACACCATCAAAGAGGTCTGTGACGGACGCATTGCCCGAACACTGGACCGTGAAAGCTTGGGTTTAGCTCAGACACCCCAAGGTTTTGAGATCAATCTTTTAAAAAGGGCCTTTGCCCAGGCTAAAAGGGATGGTTTTCACGGAACCGACGAAGCGGCGTTGGTAGAACGTTTAGGTGTTCCTGTCCACGTAGTGCCTGGAGACAGGGCCAATATCAAGGTGACCTGGAAGGAAGATCTGTAAAGTCAGAAATGAAGATGAGCTTCCGCGTGGGTATGGGCTACGACTTTCACCCTTTTGAAGAAGGCAGGAGACTCGTCCTGGGAGGGGTAGAGATTTCTTATCATCGAGGGTTAAAAGGCCATTCCGACGCTGATGCCCTCCTGCACGCGATCACTGATGCCTTGCTCGGAGCGGCCGGCTTAAAGGACATGGGCAGTTATTTCCCCGATTCGGATCCCCAATACCGGGGCATGTCCAGTCTTTTGATTTTGGAAAAAGTCTACCGCCTGGTTCTAGGCAAGGGCTTCTCCGTGGGGAACGTAGACGTCACCGTGATCGCTCAAGAGCCCAGGATTCAGCCTCACATCGAGGCCATAAAGGCCAACTTGGCCCGCACTCTGCATCTCAAGCCGGACGAAATTGGAATCAAGGCGACTACTATGGAGGGAAAGGGAACAATAGGGCGTGGAGAAGGCCTGGCCGTCCAGGCTGTTGTCTTATTGATAAAAGAGGACTAATGGACCACCCTAGGACGAAAAGCCTGATTTCAAAGGCATTTTCAGTGGCCCAGGAGGCTGCCCTTGAAGCAGGTCACGTGCTGTTTTCCCATCTGCGCAGCCATTTCCAGATTTCTAAAAAAGGCCGCATTAATCTGGTCACCGAAATGGATCTGGAAGCTGAGAAGATCATCGTCGATCGAATTCGAAGAGATTTCCCTGATCACGAGATTCTTGCCGAGGAACAGGGAACTCAGCCGGGAAGTGACCCTTACAAGTGGATCATTGATCCTCTGGACGGTACTACAAATTATGCGCACGGCTACCGCTTTTTCTGCGTTTCCATCGCTTTGGAGGTTGAAGGCCAGATAGTTTTCGGCACAGTGTATGATCCGGTGACCGAAGAATTGTTTTCAGCAAAGCGAGGCGAAGGTGCATCTCTAAATGGCCAGCCCATACATGTCTCCAACAAGGAGGAGCTGATCAACAGCCTGCTCTGCACCGGATTTTCCTACGATGAGGAAGAAATCCGCAGAAATCTGAAGCTTTTCGATCGCGTTATCCTCCGTTCCCGGGCGGTTCGCCGAGATGGTTCAGCAGCACTGGATTTGTGTTACATTGCCTGTGGCCGGTTTGATGGATTCTGGGAGTTGAGTTTGCATCCCTGGGACAGGGCAGCCGGTCAGTTAATTGTTGAGGAAGCAAGCGGACAAGTAACGGCACTGAATGGGTCACCCTGCACCATTTACGATGCTGAGATCCTGGCCAGCAACGGCAAAATCCACGCCTCGATGGTCGAGCTGCTGAGAAGTTGAAAGTTGGAAGGTTGAAGGTTGAAAGTGTGAAAGTTAAAGCTTGCAAGTTAAGAGAAGTTGCAACCTGCAACCTTCCAACTTTCCAACCTTCAACTTTGAACTTTCAACCTGCAACTCGGAAGCTGTCAGATCCCAACGATATAATTGATCCGATGAGGATTGCTATCGGGAGCACGCGCGAACCCAAAGTCGAGGCTGTGGAGGAAGCCTGGCAGGTTTTTGCAGCCAAGATCCTGGAGGATCCTGATGAAGAGGTGACCTTCCTCAGCTACGATGTTTCAAATGGCATACCCAGCATGCCTCTGAGTGTCTGTGATCTAATGCATTGTGCCCTTGGCCGTGTAGAAAACTTGACGCTGCAACTGAAAAGAGAGAAGGCAGAAGCCGATTTTTACATAGGGCTCGAGAGTGGATTCAGTGTGGTCAATTCTCAAGGTCCTCGGCGCCAAGTGTTCCTGCAGAGTTGGGCTTACGTTTCTGATGGGCATCGGGGCTTCTTTGGACACGGTGGCGGAGTCAGTGTCCCGCCGGTCATTGCCGATCCGGTAATTGATCGAGGTATTGAGTTGGGAATTGCGATTGATCGTTTGAGTGACCGAAGAGATGTGCGCAGTAAGCAGGGAACCTGGGGAATTCTTACTCGAGATATTTTGACGCGAAGGCATTCATTCGTGATCGCCTTAATCGCCGCGTTTGCTCCCTTCTATAACTCGGAAGCCTACGGCAGTTGAAGGTTTGAGGGGGTTGGGGTCAGACCCCAACCCCCTCAAACCTTCAACCGTTGCTTAATCGCGTGCGCGAGCTTTCGACCAACGAAGGGCGTGAGTTCCTCGACGCTCGCGTGGCGGATCTTGGCGACGCTGCCGAAATTACGCAATAGCCTCTTTTTTCGCTTTTCGCCAATTCCCGGAATTGGGTCCAATTCAGAGTAGAAATCACGCAGCGACCGGCGCTTCCGGTGATAAGTTAAAGCAAAGCGATGAGCTTCATCCCGAATTTCCTGGATCTGATGAAGCACCGGAGAGACCTTCGGCATCAAGACCGGATCTTCCTGACCCTGTACGAAGATTAGTTCTTCGCGCTTGGCAATGCTGGCAAGCGGAATGTCTTCAATTCCCAATTTAGACAAAGCCTGGTAGGCAGAATGGAGCTGCCCCTTTCCCCCATCAATCAGGATGAGGTTGGGCAAAGGAGCCTCTTCCGCCACGACCCTGCGATAACGACGATAGACGACTTCGTAAATGGAGAGAAAATCATCCGGTCCCTTGACGGTCTTGACTTTGAATTTTCGATATTGGTTTTTCTTCATCAGCCCGTCCTCGCAGACCACCATTGAGGCGACGCTCTCTGCACCTTGGATGTTGGAGACATCAAAGGCTTCGATCCGCTGCGGGAACTTCGGGAGGTCCAGCTCTTTTTGAAGATTCTCCAAAAGCTTCTCTTTTCCCGATTTGAGGAGCTTAAAACGTGTCTCAAAAGCTATTTTGGCGTTTCTTTCCACTAGCAGCAACAAGTCGTGTTTTTCGCCTCTCTTAGGTACTACGATTCTCACTCGCCGCCCTTTTCGTTTCCTGTGCAGCCTCTCGGTAAGCCATTGGGTAATCAATTTCTGATCTTCAATCTCGACCGGGAGGTAAATCTGATGGGGGACAAATCCTGCGCTCAGGTAGAACTGCTGCAAGGCATCCCGCAGGAATTGGGAGGGCCGGAAGAAATCCAGATTCTCCCAGTAGAACTCGCGTTTTCCCAAAATCTTCCCCCCGCGCAGCGTAAACAACTGGAGTGCCAGGCACTGTCCTTCTCGGTAATAGGCAAACACGTCAACATCATCCTTATCACCCTGAATCGCCTTCTGCTTCGCGGTCAGATCCCGGACCATCTGAATCCGGTCCCGATAGAGGGCGGCTGCTTCGTAATGCTGTCTCTCGGAGGCTTCCAGCATGTTTTGAGTCAGATTGCGAATCAACTCTTCATTCTTCCCTTCCAGGAACAGGGCCACATGTTTGACGGCCTGCGTGTACTGTTCCTGAGTACAGAGACCCAAAACGCAGGGACCCAGGCAGCGGTTGATATAGTATTCCAAACAGCGGCGATCCAGGTTTCCGTCGATATCCAGGTGGCAGGTGCGCAGAAGAAAGTGGCGGTTGATGATTTTGATCGTGTTGCGCGCCAAAGACGCCGGTAGAAAGGGACCAAAGTAAAGAGCACCGTCGTTCAGAACCCTACGAGTCAGCAACACCCGTGGATAAGGTTCGTTGACGGTCAGTTTGATATGCAGGAAAGCCTTGTCGTCCTTGAGGTTGACATTGAACTTCGGCTTTTGTTTTTTAACCATGTTGCTCTCTAAAAAGAGAGCTTCCAGTTCATTGTCCGTGACGATGTAATCGAGGTCTTGGATGTGCTCTTTCAGGATCTCGGTTTTGTGGTCGAGGTTACGGCTGGACTGGAAATAGGAACGTACACGGTGCTTGAGGCTCTTGGCCTTACCAATATAGATTACCTTCCGGCTCGAATCTTTAAACAGGTAGATGCCCGGCTTGTCCGGGAGGATGTCAAGCTTTTTCTCCAGCACGCTTCCATTATATGAGTTTTGAGTTGTGAGTTTTGAGTTATGTTAGTCCGCATTTCTCACACCAGGCCGTCACGAAGCGGCGCAAGGGCAGGCCTGGTAGGGGCGAGCCGGTGGCTCGCCCCTACGGTACGCTGAGGAGGCCGACCCGAGCGGAACGCAGTGAGGCCGGATCATTGCGCCGATGCAGTAGAGCGGGTGTGACAAATGCGGACTAAGGCCTTCCTTCAACTTGAACTCTAAACCGGAGACCTAAAACCGCTCAAGAACTCGCAACTCAGAACTCAAAACTCAGAACTCAGAGCTTACCGCTCAATAGCTCAACAGCTCATATTGTGTTAAAGTTTCTCCGTCCGCCATGAATCTGCCAAACAGTCTGACCCTATCGCGGATTTTTTTGGTGCCGCTATTGGTGGTAGTGCTGCTCACCGGGCGCTTTGAAGAACGTGAGATCTGGTGGGGGTTCATTGTCTTCCTTACCGCAGCCCTGACGGATTACTTCGATGGCTATCTGGCGCGAAAGCGGCAGCAAGTCACTACCCTCGGTAAGCTGCTTGACCCGATTGCCGACAAGTTGTTGATCTCCTCTGCCTTTATCTCCCTGGTTGCGCTGGGAATTGCCTCTGCTTGGATGGTCGTCATCATCATCGGTAGGGAATTTGCCGTGAGTGGACTCCGCAGTATTGCATCGGCAGAAGGTTTTACGATCGATGCCTCCAAACTGGGAAAATCGAAGATGGCCAGTCAGGTCGTCTGTATAAGTCTTCTGATCTTGGGGAGGCGCTTTCCGGAAACCTTTCTTTACCCTGCAGGCCGTTTTCTCCTCTGGTTGGTCGTGGTATTGGCCATTGTGTCCATGATCCACTACTTTAGAAGATTCTGGAGCCAAATCGACGAGAGTATCAAGTATCGGAAGCGCCGAGCTTATCGGCGGCCCATCCGAATTCTCCGAAGGCAGCGCAAGGGCCCCACTGCAGCGATTGACGCCGGAAGGGCGTCTTGATCCGGATTAGACGGGCGGAGGTAGGGATGAGCCGGTGGCTCGTAGGGGCGCGCCATCGGTGCGCCCGAACCGATCTCACTGCATATTCAGTTCGAGTGGATCACCGGCTCGTCCCCGCGCTTCTTACCACACTAGGCTAGGCTCGGCTGAATGATAGATCTTTGTTTGACTCTGGCAGAGCGTTCCCCTACCAGGTTGGAGCGGAAAATCGCCCAGTATAATGGTGCAGTTCACTATATCGAAGTTCGTTTAGACTACCTCGGTGAGCTAACAGTTCCATCGGTCCCGAGCGGCTCAGAGACTGAGTTCATCGCTACCTGTCGTCCGGCACGCGAAGGAGGTCGTTACCAAGGAGAGGAGCGGGATCGTCTTGAGCTATTGCAAAAGGCAGCCCACTCCGGCTTCT
>JALLON010000141.1 GCA_027717925.1 Acidobacteria bacterium AH-259-G07
GTTAGCACTGTAGCATCGCCGACAACTCACCCCGGATTTGCTCGAACCTAGGGCGCAGATGCAAAGGAATTTCTCCCAACATCTCCTCGGCCTTCACCAAATATTCCAGCCCTTTTTCCCTTTCCCCCACTTTAGCAAGCATTCCGGCCATCCTGAGGTAGAGGTGGGGCAAACCGCTGCGAAGTCTCTTCGCCCACTTACGCTTCGAATCCTCTTCAGGGAAAACCTCGTATGCTGCGATTTCATTCTGGACAAGCTCGATGGCTTTGAACATCGCTTCTACGGCCTTTTCGTTTTGGTCGTCGTGCCTGAGTGCATTGGCATATTCCTGGTACAGCCCACTTAGACTCGGGAATAATTCAGAATCGTCTTTCTCCTTTGCTGCGATCGCCCTTTCATAAAGTTTGAGCCTATGCGCTTTATCAAAAACGGCTGCCAGGGCGAGTATGGCAGGATCTGTCTCCATCGTGGGCTCCCAGTGCCCGAATGTGCTCGGCATCTTGGAGATCTTTGAGAGGGCGAAACTTGTAACTGTAAACCGTGCGTCTCAGAGATTTGGCTTCGGAATTTTGCGGATCGGCAAGAATCTTATCGGCTAAGGCAGACCCTTTAGATGGATCAATATGCCTCAAGGTTGTGAAAAGATACCTGTAGGCCGTGGAAAGACGAGGACCCGCAGGATTTTCACGAATGTACTTTTCCAAAAGCTCTTTCTTTCGCTCCAGATCCTGCAGTTTGTTAATCTCACTGAGGTCTTCGAGCGGGGTCAGATCATCCTGTTTGGCGTGAGATCCGCTCTTCTGAAGGGCAAAGCACGTTAAGCACACAGAAAGAAACACGAAAGCAACGGCTAACCAACGGATATTCATGAAATGCTTCCCTCCCCATAGGGACCACATTGCCTCGTTATTTCCCCCACGTCTCGTTAATTTCCCCATCCAAGCTTCTGAGAAAGGCCAACAATGCCTTTTTCTCTTCAGCCGTGAGATTTAGAGGTCGAAGTTCAGCATCCAAGTAGGGATTTCGCTTTCCACCGCGGTCGTAAAACTCAATCACGTCTTTCAGCGTTTTTAAACTGCCGTCGTGCATGTAAGGAGCGGTGTGCTCGATTTCGCGCAGAGTGGGAGTCTTGAATTTGCCGGTGTCCTTGGACAATCCAGTTACAACGAAGCGCCCGGGATCATAGGGTTGGCGACCCCAGAAGACACCGGTATTGTGAAATTCCTCATCCGTAAAGTTGCTGCCGGAATGGCAGGTCGTGCAGCGCGCCTTTCCGCGGAACAGACCCAGACCTGCTTGTTCGAGCCTGCTCAGGGCTGCTTTCTCACCGGCTTCGTAGCGATCGTAGAGGGAAGCACCGGAGAGAAGCGTGCGGACGTAGGTTGCCAAAGCATAGGAGAGAGAACGTACGTCGGGTGGTTTCCCGAAGATGTTTTCAAATTGCCTTTGGTAAGTGGCATCGGTTCGTAGCCTTTCGACCACAGTGGGCAGTTGCGCTCCCATTTCCTTGGGATGTTGGATTGGTTGCAGAACCTGCTCTTCAAGCGTCACAATTCTTCCATCCCAGAAAAAGAAGCGTCCATAGGTCCGATTGATAATGGCGGGCGTGTTGCGGTTGCCGCGCTGATTCTTGACGCCCACGCCCACCCGTTTACCGTCGCTGAAGGCCCGCTGCGGCTGGTGGCAATCGGAGCAGGCCAGGCTGTTATCCGAGGAGAGCCGTTTATCGAAAAAGAGGCGTCGTCCCAGCGCGGCCTTCTCCTCGGTCACCGGATTTTCCGGCGGAGCAAGAAAGCCGCGATCAAGGCCGAGAGGAATTTGAAGTACGAGAAAAAAGAAGAGCGCGCGCATGGTCTGATGACGTAACCCGTCAACGCTTAACGGCTGGCGATCTGTTCTTTGCTCTCTGGCAAGAAATTCTCCAATACCCAGATACGTATATCGCTCTGGTTATTTTGAAAGGCCAAGTATTTCCCGTCTGGACTCACAGCGCTAAGATTTAGACCCTTCAGGTCGGCCAAAAAGATCGCTTCTTCTCCCGTTTCGATGGAAAAGCGGTAAAGGCGCTTTTCGTCCTTGACTTTTCGGTAAAACAGGTGGCGCGAATCAAAGTCCCATACAATCTGGTGGCCTATCTGACCCTCTTTCAACAGCTTCTCACTCCCATCCTTTAAGGAACGGAGCACAAGTTGAGTTTTGCGCTCCCGTCCGGGAGGAGGATCTGTAGAAGAAAGCATCACTAGGTAGTTTCCGTCAGGCGACAGCTTGGCACGACGAACATTTTGGGAAAGCAAGGTGGATTCCATCACTTTTTCCGTCTCAACATCGATCGCCGCCAGGAAACGTTCGCCCGCTTCCGATTTCACTAAGAAAACGTAAAGAAGTCGGCTATCTTGGGACCAGCCAAGAGGAAAAAAATGCCCTTTCTGCTCCAGAGGAGAAAACAGCTTGAGAAGAGTTCCCGTCTCGGCAGAGAGCACCATAATCTTAGCCTCACGTTTTGCATCGTAGACCCGAAATACTATCTTCTTCGCATCGGGAGAAAAGATGGGGTACCCGACTGACCCGAATTGAGGTTCTAAAGGTATTTCTTTCAGGATCTTCCCCTCCAGGTTGGTGATGCGCACTTTTCGGCTTTTCGACTGCGGGGATCTGGAGAGGTAAACCAGGCGCTTTCCGTCGGGAGCAAAGTTGGAGCGTTTATTTTCTGTGGCCAATATCTTGGGAAGACTCCTGAATTGAGCGTTCTTTGCCGTTTTATTAGTTCTCTCCATGAGGACAATGCCCGGTCCGGAGGCCGTCTCATGGTAAAAGAGCTGACCCTTAGTGGTCACGCCGCGCAGAAAGGTGGCTGATCCGAGGTTAGACTTGATAAGGACTTCGTGGCCGGTGGGTTGCCCATTCTTAATGCCGAGGGCATACAGGTCCCACTTCCCTGATCGGTTGCTGCGAAACAGCAGAAAGCGACCATCGCGTGTCCATAAAGGTGAATCATCCTCGCCGGGTGAATCCACCAGGATACGCTCTTGAGCACCGTCGGCGCTGATGAGATAAATTTTGCGGTCGCCACCTTTGGTGGAATCGTAGGCGATAAACTGGCCGTCCGGGGAGTACTGGGCTCGCTGGGGACCCTCCCAATTCAAAGTGACCAATCGTTGCATTTTTTTATCTTTGAGGCTGACAGTGGCCAAAAAAACTGAGCCGTCGGCCGCTTGAATGGAAATTAGTATGTTCTCTCCATCCCGACTCCAGTCGTGAGAACCCAGGTTGCCGCTGTCGTTGGAATCATAGACAGTCTCACGATTTCCCCCTTCAATAGAATCAACGTCGATCCGGGTGGTTAGGCCGGCGCGGTTTGGGTAGCGCACGTAAGCCACTTTTTTGTCGTCTGGTGACAAAACCGGATTCTCAAAGAACTCTTTAGTGCTGCCCCAGTCAATGCCGTAAAGGGCCCGAACTTCTCCAGTTGCCACATTTTTTATGGCGAGATCTCCCGTCCCCCAGTCCGTGTAAACGAAAATCTGTCCGTCGCTACTGACGTCGAAAAAGCGGTCATTTGTGGGACCCGAGACTTCGCCCTGCCTTTGCTCACCACTGCGCATAAACTCCCGAACCGTCATGGTGGGAGGCAGCGGCGTTGGCTCGACAGTCAGTCGAGACAGACCCTCCCGTGCCAAAACCAGCACTTTGGGTTGATCCGAATACTCTTCAAGCACCTGTTGGTAGATCTTGCGTGCTTGCTGCTTCCCCAATTTCTCGTAACACTGACCCATCTGCAGTAACGCTTTGGCAGCCAGTTCACGCTGATTGGCATGTGTCTCAACGATGCGCTGGTAAAGTTGAATGGCTTCCTCGAGATCACCGTGAACGCGCTCTTTGACGAGCGCTTGTTGGAACAGATCGTAACCGTTTTGGGTAAGGGTCGTTCCTGTGCCTAGCACCAGGAATAACACTGTTGAGACAAGGACTTTCATGGTTCACCTCCTGCTGGTTGTTTCAATCCGCCTGAGGTTAGCCCACCTGATATAGGGAGTTGTCACGAAATTGTCTGGAGGTTGCAAATTTTTTGTAAACTTCGGTAATGTCCCTTTCAGTCCACCAATTTGTAGCCTACCCCGTGAACCGTGATCAGGTAACATGGCTGAGAAGGATCTTGCTCGAGCTTGGCCCGCAGCGAAGCAATGTGGTTATCAACCGTACGGGTGCTGGGATAGTTTTCATACCCCCACACTTGGTCTAACAGCTCTTCGCGGGTGACCACTTGGCCTGCGCGAGCTGCCAGCAGGCGCAGGATACCGAATTCCTTGCGGACCATTTTCAAAGGTTTGTCACTTTTACGCGCCTCGTAGCGCTGGAAATCCACCACCACGTCATCGAAACACAGTTGAGCAGGGAGGGTCTCCGTGGATCGAGCGCGGCGTAGGATTGCGCGGACGCGCGCCAGCAATTCAGGCACAGAAAAAGGCTTTGTCACATAATCATCAGCGCCGAGGTCAAGTCCACGCACCCGATCGACTTCCTCACCTTTGGCCGTTAACATCAAGATAGGCGTACTCACTCCTTCTGCACGCACTCGGCGGCACAACTCATATCCACTCAGCTTCGGCAGCATCAAATCCAGGATTACGAGATCAGGATTCTTCTGCCGAATTAAGCCATACCCTGTTTCACCATCCGTTGCGGTCAACACCTCGTGAGACTCGTACTGCAGATTGTCTGTCAGTCCGCGGAGGATAGCTGGATCGTCCTCGACAACCAAAATACGGCTCATCCCTCGCTCTCCAACGGAAGGTGAATGGAAAAGGTGCTGCCTCTTCGAGGTGTGCTGCGCACTTCCACGCGCCCACCGTGAGCCTTAGCAATATGAGCCACCAGTGGCAGACCCAAACCCGCTCCGGGAATAAGTTGGTTGTCGGGCGTGGAGACACGATAGAACTTCTCAAAAATATGCGCTTGTTCCTTGGCGTCAATCCCCACGCCCTCATCGCTTACTTCAATCAAAGCGTGACCGTTTTGCCTTTTCACGCGCAAGCCAATTCGGCGGCTCTCACCGGAGTACTTCATGGCATTCGTGAGGAGATTCAGGATCGCCTGTTCCATAGCGTCGCGATCCACTCGAATGGGAGGTATATCGTTTTCCACTTCGACGTCAAGCTTGAACCCCAGTTGAGTAAGAGGATACTGCATGGTCCGAGCCGCTGCCTCTACAATCCCGGCCAGTGACGTTGGCTTCCGGTCGTAGATTTTCTTGCCTCGTTCTATCTTGGAGAAATCAAGAACGTTATTGAGCAGTCGACTCAGGCGCTCACTCTCATTGACAATCGTGGCCAAATACTCATCCTTTATCCGAGGATTCTCGAAGCGGCCCATGCGCAAAGTCTCGGCGAACATTCGGATCGCCGTTAGGGGTGTTTTCAGCTCATGTGAGACACTGGAGACAAATTGGGAACGCATCTCTGCCACACGCAGTTCTCGCCGCACGTCCCTCCAAAGGAGATAGGCACCAAACAGGGTTACGCTCAGAACCAACAATAGAGTAACCAAGTAAAAGTAGCCGTGAAGACTCCACGGTCCGGCAGATATAGGGTTCTTTTGCGCTACGAAGGCCACCTTCAGCCCTGGAAAGTTCGGACCCAAGGATTCTCCTTCGGCCTCCCTATCAGTGAGCAAGTGGATCTTGCCAGGAAAAGTTTTCGAAAGTGGACTCCCCGTGGCAAGAGAGGGCAAGATCTCGCTAGCCTGTACGGCAAGTAGCCAAGGCTGGGATCCAGTTAGTGAGGGTGTCAGGCTCACCAACCAGGTTTCTTCTCCATAAGGAACCCAAACGGGTTCACGACTCTGCGGTTCTCTCCTGCCACTTGGAGTTAAAACGAGATGGGCAAAGTCGCTTTGCAGCTCAAGAGCCTGCTCCACGTGGCTGATGCGTTCAAGTATTCTTCTGTGGATGTTCCCGGCGACAGCACGGACGCTTCCATCGGGACCTGATCTGGCCAATGTTTCTGCCAACCCCCGCAGTATGTAGAATTCAGCGGGTGAAGGGAGAATGGTTGTCTCCAGTTCACTTGTGATGCGCTGTAAGACCGTTTGATGCTCCACTCCCCTTTCAAGCAAGTGCACCGCCGCATAAAGAGATAATGGAATCCCCTGTTCGTCAGTCACTTCCGAGGGTAAGAGTAATATTTCTCGGTAGTGTGCTTGAGCTTCACGGGTATGACCCGCCTTGGCCAGAACACGCGCCAGCGAAAGCCGGGCAAACGCGACCTGGCCCTGCAGGCGCGGCTCGTTCATCGACTCTCGGTACAGCTCAGCAGCCCGCGCAAATTGCTTCTTGAGAAACTCCTCCTCCTCCGCCTGTCGGATCTTCGATGTAAATCTAGTTTCCCCCGAGCTTCTGTTGACCTCTTTGCTCCTCCTATCCAGTTCCCAGGGGAGTAGCAAACGGTTCTGTTCCACACGACCCACCAGCACAACCTCAGGATTAACGTAGTGGTATTCTCGATGCTTCTCCGGTTGGCTCTCGAGTGCGCCCATCTCCTCCAGCTTGATTTTTTCCAATCGCACCAGAAGTTGCTGACCAATTTCGCTGGAAAGGCGACGTCTTTCCTCAGTCCAGCGTTTTTCAGACAACTCCCGTTCTTGGTTGATCATACGCAGCGTGAGAGCGACCAGCACAAGACTTGGAAAGATGACAGCAATCAGGAACAGAACAACTTGTTTGCGTTGACCGCGGGGACTCATACCGTGTGCCTGGAGCCAAAACACTTAAGCTATTCTACCCCTTTGCCAGGCCCGCAATGTCATGAAAATGTCATGAAAACGCAAATTTTTTGTGTAACGACACCGAAAACCCCTCCTGGGCAGTCAGTTATCGCCAGACCACCTGTAGCTGGCCGGACTGCTCCGCAAAGACTGGAGCTGTG
>JALLON010000142.1 GCA_027717925.1 Acidobacteria bacterium AH-259-G07
TGGCCATTTCGTGCTCGTTAGCTGCCCTGATCACTTCCTCGTCCTGGATCGACCCTCCGGGTTGAATCACTGCTTTGACTCCCGCCTGAGCGGCCTCATCAAGGGCATCTCGAAAAGGGAAAAAGCCATCGCTTGCCATGACACAATCTTGCAGGCTGAGTTTTGCCTTTTGTGCCGCTAAGCGAACCGAGTCCACCCGGCTCATCTGCCCAGCGCCAATGCCAACCGTCTGACCTGAACGCGCGTAAACGATAGCGTTTGATTTGACGTGCTTACAGACCGTCCAGGCAAAAAGCAGGTCTTGGGTTTCATTCTCGTCCGGCGCTCGTTCGGTTACCGTCTTAAGATCCTCGCTTTCGACGTAATAGAGGTCTTTGTCCTGGACAAGGAAGCCTCCTGAAATCATTCTGAAATCGGAATATCTTACCGCCCGATCGCTTCGCAGAGCCGGCGCTCCCATTTCCATGACGCGTAGATTTTTTTTCTGCAAAAAAATCTCAACAGCTTCCGGTTGATAGGCGGTAGCAATGACCGCCTCCACGAAAAGTGAACTCATCTTATCCGCTGTCTCCCGGTCGACTTCCCGATTAAAAGCGACGATTGAGCCAAAGGCAGAGACCGGATCACAGGCGAGCGCCTTTTCATACGCCTCAGACAAGAGCGATCCCAGTGCCGTTCCACACGGGTTCGTGTGCTTAATAATCACACAGCAGGCATCCTCAAATTCAGCGCACAGATTCCAGGCCGCCTCCAGATCAAGGTAGTTGTTGAATGACAGTTCCTTCCCCTGATGCTGTTTGGCAGCCCCTAACCCTGCCTGTGGGGAAAACCATGGCTGGTACAAGGCCGCTCTCTGGTGTGGATTCTCACCGTAGCGCAAAGAGTTCACCCTCAGCAAACTCAGATTGATTGCGGGAGGCAAAACCTCATCTTGAGTCTCGATGCTTTCAAAGTAGCTCGCGATGGCTGCGTCATAAGCGGCAGTGTGATGGAATGCTTTGCGGGCCAACCAACGCCGCGTGCTGTCCTTGGTCTCTCCATTGTTCGCCTTCAACTCGGCCAGAATGTGAACATAGTCAGCTGGATCCACCACGACCGTTGTGTGCTGATGATTCTTGGCGGCGGCACGAACCAGGGTAGATCCCCCGATGTCAATCTGTTCAAGGGCCTCCTCGATCGTCACACTCTCTTTTTGTATCGTCTTGCTGAACGGATAAAGGTTAACAACGACCAAACCAATAGGTGAAATGTTGTTTGCCTGCAGGACTTCCAGGTCTTCAGGATTATCATGCCGGGCCAGGATGCCTCCATGAACCCGAGGGTGCAGAGTCTTCACTCGGCCATCCAGGATCTCAGGAAAACCGGTATATTCGGAGATCGCTGTAACGTCTATAGCGGCCGCCTTCAGGATTTGTGAAGTTCCTCCAGTGGAGAGGATTTCGATTTGCATTTCAGTGAGTCGCTGAGCCAGCTCGACAATCCCTTCTTTATCGGCAACACTTAACAATGCCGTTTGAATCTTCATTGCAAACCTTCTCCCTGAAAAGCCCATCTTATTGTTGCTTCCGACCAAAAGTCCAGAAGTCTCGAGTGCTCAGTTCTGAGCTGTGAGCTTTTGAGCTATTTCTTCTGGATTCTGAATTCTGGATTCTGAATTCTACATTTGTGTCTCCCTGACTTCTGTTAATCAACCCGCTATAATCTATCCGTGTCCCCTGAAAGTCAGATCCTGCAGCAACTCCCGTCCGTCAGCAAGATCTTGCAGAAGGAGTCGGTTCAGGCCCTGATCAATCTTTATTCTCGGGAGTTCGTTCTGGAAGGGATCCAAGAATGTTTGGACCAGTTGCGAGCTGAAATCCGAAGTGGCCGGCTTTCCGAGCAGACGCTTTCCGAGCGCATCGCCTTTCTGGACTCTACTGTTCGCTCCAAGCTTGAAGCGCGCCTTTCACCCTCACTGCACAAGGTCATCAACGCCAGCGGTGTCATCATTCACACTAACGTGGGACGGGCCCCTCTTTCCCCCCACGTCGCCGAGACGATCGAAGAAATCGCCACCGGGTATTCCAATCTCGAATATAACCTGAGTGTCGGAAAGCGCGGGCATCGGGATCTTCATTTCGAAGAGCGTATTTGCCGTTTGCTGGGTTGCGAGGCAGCTACGGTCTGCAACAATAACGCGGCTGCCGTGTTGCTGATTCTCAATACCCTGGCCCTGGGGAAAAAGGTGCTGGTTTCTCGCGGAGAATTGATTGAGATTGGAGGTTCTTTCCGCATCCCCGCGATCATGGAGCGAAGCGGCGCGATACTAAAGGAAGTGGGGACCACCAATAAGACCAAGGTCTCAGACTATCGCGATGCTATTGACCGCGAGACTGCCTTGATTCTGCGAGTGCATCCAAGTAACTATAAAATTGTTGGATTCACCCACCGTCCACAACTTCCTGAACTCGTCGAGTTAGCCCGGGAGACTAAAATTCCCCTGGCGGAAGACGTGGGCAGCGGGCTTCTCTTCCCCACATCCCATCCCTTTTTGCGGGAGGAACCCTCCGTCCAAGCGGTTCTGGCTGAAGGAGTTGATCTCGTCTCCTTCAGTGGAGACAAGCTCCTGGGCGGTCCGCAGGCCGGCATCATTGTAGGCAAAAAGAAGCTGGTTGACGCCATTCGCCGGAATCCCCTCATGCGAGCCTGCCGCGTCGACAAGGTGACCTACTCCGCCCTGGAGTGGACGCTGATCCAGTACGAAAAAGGCACCTATGAGAAAACAATCCCCGTTCATCAGATGCTTTGCGCCGATGCCGAGCAAATCAAGGCCCGCGCCGAGCGGGTGCGGGATCTTCTCGACTCGAATGTCTTTCGAATCGAAATTAAACCGGGCTATTCCTTGATCGGGGGTGGTTCAGCACCTGAGGAACAAATTCCCACTTACCTGCTGGCCGTCACCTCAGGACAACGTTCTGTGAATGAGCTGGAACGGGGTCTGAGGGAGTCCACCGTACCGATTGTGGCGCGGATTGAGGATGACCAACTGATGCTGGACTTGCGGACCGTCTTTCCGGAGCAGGAAGACACCATCATTTCCGCTTTCGCCGAGATTGCGGCTGGGTGATCACTGGTGAAAATTCGATCAGGTGTCGGTAAGGATTGACTTTGTCGACTCGGACTCTCACCCTGTCACCGATTCGGTACACTTTCTTTGTATTCTCACCGATCAGGCAGTGGTGGCGCTTGTTGAAAACGTAAAAGTCATCCCACATCGTTTCGATGGGAACAAAGCCCTCCACGAAATGCTCAAAGAGTTCCACAAAAAAGCCATTCCGTTTGACTCCGATAATAAAGGCCTCGTATTCCTCTCCCAGGCGCTCGGCCATAAATTTCGCCATTAACCAGCGCCTGATTTCCCGCTCCGCCTCAACGGCCTTCAGTTCTCGTTCCGTGGAGCGGAGGGCGATCTCGTGTAGACGTTCGTAGAGTCGCTCTGCTTCCGAACCTGAAATATCCCGGTCGATTGCCATTTTCAAGATGCGATGAACGACCAGATCCGGATAGCGCCGAATCGGTGATGTAAAGTGAGTGTAGCAGGGCGCAGCCAAGCCAAAATGGCCCTGGTTTACTTCTGAATACCGGGCCTGTTTAAAGGAGCGAAGCATTAAATAGGAGAGAAACTGCTCCTCCGGCTTTCCGCTCAGCTTTCTCATGAGCTTTTGAAAGGTCCGGGACGGGTATCGGCCCTCCTGATTCTGTTCCAACCAATAGCCAAACTTGGCTGCAATTTCCAAAAACCGCTCGACCTTGGCGGGATCCGGATCCTCATGGACCCGATAAATCAGTAGGACGCCACATTGCTCCAGATACTGGGCGACGGTTTCGTTGGCCAGAAGCATGAACTCCTCGATAATACGATGTGCCTCGTTCCGTTCCGAACGCACGATGTCGAGAATCTCTCCGTTGATGTCGTACTCGATTTCCGCCTCCGGGAGGTCAAAATCAATGGTCCCCCTTTTCACCCGTTTCGCAGTGAGGATCCGGCACAGCTCTAGCATCCACTCGAAGCTTTCAAGGAGATAATCGTACCGCTCTCTCAGTCCTTGGTCCCGATCGATGAGGATTTCCTTTACGGCGGAATAGGTCATCCGCTCATTACTGCAGATGACCGAGCGGCAAAATTGAGCGTCCTGGACTTGTCCTTCAGGATTGACCTCCAGGACCACACTCACGGTCAGCCGATCCACCCCGGGATTCAGGCTGCAAAGCTCGTTGGAAAGTCCCTCAGGCAGCATGGGAACCGCTCGATCGGGGAAATAGACCGAGGTTCCCCGCAACAACGCTTCTGCATCCAGACGGCTGCCGATCGCAACATAGTGGCAGACATCGGCAATATGCACCCAGAGCCGAAAATTGCCGTTCTCCAGCCTTTGAATGCTGACAGCGTCATCGAAATCGCGCGCCGACTCACCGTCAATGGTGACGGTGGGCAGATTTCGAAAATCTGCTCTGTTTTTAATCTCTCCTTGATCAGGCTCCTCTGCAGCCTGTGCTTCTCGGAGAACTTCCTGCGGAAAATCCATGGGGATCTGTGAGTTGTGGCAGACAATCTTGTATTGAATCTCCGGATCGTCCGGATCACCCAGCACCTCACTGATTTCTCCCAGGGGGACCTGATGCCGGCCCGGCTGGGCAACGATCGAGACGGCCACAATTTTGCCATCGGCCACCTTCTCCGCCCGGGCATCCACGAGGCGAACCATGTAGTGGTAGCGCTGGTCTAAAGGAGCGACGTAAGTGTCTTTACGGTAGCGAAACAGCTTTCCAACGATGGCCTCCCGAGCCCGAGAGATGACCCGGACAATCTCCCCCTCCAAAGAACCCTTCTCTTTTTTCCTTCGAGCGCGGCGCGGCGGGACCAGACGCACACCAACCGTGTCCCCATCAACAGCGCTTCCCATCTTCTGTGGCGGAATGAAAACGTCTCCGGAAAGAGAGGCATCCTCGGGGATGACAAACCCGTAGCCATCGGGGTGGCAGACCAGACGCCCCGTTACGGTAGCTTGTGTTTTTCTTCGAGCCATGTTCGAGTTTCGGTTCCAAGTGTCAGGTTGCAGACTCCAGGACCTCAGAGAACAGGGACAATCCCTTTCGCAGAGTGTCGGGCTCGCCACCATAGCCTATTCGGACAAAATGGTCCATGCCGAAATGGTCTCCCGGAACAATGAGTACGCTCTTTTCGTCTCTCACTCGCCGGCAGAGGACGCTCGAGTTCACGGCCAGGTCATATTTGAGATAAACGATCGCTCCGGCCCGAGGCGGGATCATGCTGAAAAGCTCACCATGTTGCTTCGCCCAGTCCTGGATGATGGGGAGTTGAGAGCGGATGATTTCGCGGGTGCGTTCCAGTATCTTTTGCCTGCGAGTGGGCTCCAAGGCCGCACGGGCCAGTCGATCGGATAGAATTCCTGGTCCAATCGTCGTATAGTCCTTGTAGGACCAAAGCTGAGCAATCTTCTCGGGCGGTCCCACGGTCCAGCCGATGCGCAACCCGGGCAGGCCATAGGCCTTGGAAAGACCACAGTTGACCAGAAGCCGATCGTATCGACCATAGAATGAGGGGGTGGTTTGGCCACTGAGTTCCGCTCCCTGGTAAACCTCATCCGAGAGAATCCAGGCACCGACACGGCCGGCCAGCTTGCAGATCGCACCCATCTCGTCCTGGGTGAGAACTGCCCCGGTAGGATTGTTCGGGTTGCACAAAGCAATGAGGCGTGTGCGGTCACTGATCAGCCCTTCGAGTTCCTCGAGATCAGGAGCCCAGCGACCATCGACCTGCTGTAAAGACCAGGGTTTAACCTCGGCGCCAAGGGATCGGGCAATTCCCCAGATCTGCATATAGTTGGGAAGCATCATCACCACTTCGTCCTGCGGCTCAACCAAGTTCCAGACACTCACATAGTTGGCCTCGGCGGTTCCGTTGGTAACCATCACCTGATCGACGTCCGCCCCCGGATAGAGATTGCTGATTCGTTTGCGCAATTTGACGGAACCATTCGTCTGCGGGTAGCCAAGACGCTCCTCTCGGAGGTCGTCGAGCAGGAGATCGCCAACGCGCATGGGCTGAACTCCACTTTCGGCCAGGTTGTACTTCACCAGGTTTTCCCAGGTGGACTGCTCTCTTTCCAGCTCAAAAACTTCAATTCTCATGAGCAAATCCGCTCCCTTCCATTGGTTGAATGCCTTCTTCAGAAGCGATCGCAGAGTACCGCTTTCAGCGCATCCAGGCCGATTTTCTTACCGCTGATGATCAAAATGACATTCTTATTATGGAATCTTTCCTTGGAACTTGTCACAACTGGATCTCCGGAATATCTCAGAGACTGCTACCGGAGCCCTTCTCTTCCCTTACCTCATCGCCAAGCATTTCTCAACAGGCGGCCTACCGAAGATTCCAGAGTAGGCCACACTTCCGCTAGCCGTTTTCCATTGCCTTTCCCAGCCTGAGAATTTTGGCATCAAGACAAGGAACCTCCCGACATTCGCTTTCCACCTGGTGATGAGTGGTGTAGACTTGTATACCGTCTCTCAACTATTGGGTCACTCTAGTCTGGAAATGACTCAGCGCTATGCGCATCTTTCGCCGGGTCACAAGGCCCAGGCGATGGCGAAGTTAGATGAGTACTTCGACGAAAAAGTTGGCAACTATTTGGCAACCGGCTCAGATGAAGAAAAAAGTCATTTCCGTAAGTCATTGACAACAAAGGCGTGCCGGAGTGGTGGAATTGGCAGACGCGCTGCGTTCAGGGCGCAGTGGGCTTTACGCTCGTGCGAGTTCGAGT
>JALLON010000143.1 GCA_027717925.1 Acidobacteria bacterium AH-259-G07
TGAAGAGCACCGAATTTGTTCTCGTCGGGAGTTTGTCAGAAACACGGGAGCCTTGATGGCAGGCGCAGGGTTATCTACAGCATTCAGTTTCAGTGGCCCTACCTTTGCCAGCGGTTCCCCAGCTCCTGCGCGAATCCCCTTGGGGACCCTGGGCCGGACCGGGGTTCAAATCTCGCGAATGGGCATTGGCTGCGCTCCTCTTGGCAGAAAACATGTCGGTGTCGAGGATGTTCGCACGGTACTGTATCGAGCCTTGGAACTGGGGATCAATTATGTGGACGTGGCTCCCAACTACGGAAACCAGGAGAGTGGCTTCTCCGAGGAAAAAATGGGTCCCACCATCAAAGAGATCCGTGACCGGGTCTTTTTAGTTACCAAGACCGAAGAAGCGACTTACCAGGGGACATGGAGGCTTCTGCGCCAGAGCATGAAACGCCTTCAGACCGATCACTTCGACATGGTCCATTTGCACAATTTCGGCCATGAAGAACGTTTTCCCGACCTCAGTGTGGTTCTGAGCAAGAAAGGAGCACTGGGGGCTCTACTGGAAGCGAGAAAGCAAGGAGTAATACGATTCATCGGCGCCAGTGGTCACCTGTATCCGTCGAGATTTCATGCAGCCTTGGAGACTGGAGAGATTGACGTCCTCATGAACGCAGTCAATTTCGTGACTCAACATACCTACGATTTTGAGCACAAGGTATGGAGCCGGGCACGCAATGAGAACCTCGGGTTGGTCGCCATGAAGGTGTTAGGCGGAAGAGCACGAAACGGGAACGGATTTCGCGTGCCGCAAAAGTTCTACCAGCAGGCCATTGGCTATGCACTGTCGGTCCCCGGCTTGTCCTGTGCCGTCATCGGAGTTGAAAACAAAGAACAGCTGGAAAGAGCAGCCACAACCGTTGCGCAGCTTCAACCGCTCAGCTACGAGGAAGGCTACGAGCTGTCCAAAGCTGGACTCAAATTGGCCGGAACTTCCCCCTGGAAGGCGGTCTATGGCGATCCAGTGACCTAATCCCACGGGATTACCTGGGACAAATAAGCTGTCTGCTCTAGCGCCCCATGAAGGCTCTCCTATATACAAAACCGTTCCACTTCGAGTATGGAGACTTTCCGGATCCGGAAATCCCTCCTGATCACGTACTGGTACGGGTCCAGGCTTGCGGCATTTGTGGTTCGGATGTTCACGGTTATACAGGCAGCACAGGGCGGAGGATTCCACCACTGATCATGGGACATGAAGCGGCGGGAATTATTGAAGATTTTGGTAAAGATGTGAAAGATTTTCGGAAAGGTGAGCGCGTCTGTTTTGATTCAACGGTCTATTGCAACCACTGTGAAGCTTGCCAGCAGGGCCATTATAATCACTGTGTTCACCGTGAAGTCCTGGGTGTTTCGATTCCCGGCTCCAAACGCAATGGTGCTTTCGCCGAATTCGTGGCAGTCCCCTGGTGGATCGTTTCAAAACTTCCCGATCATTTAGCCCTTACCAATGCGGCACTTCTCGAGCCGCTGTCCATCGCAGTGCACGCGGCAAACCGAGCACCTCTGTCCGCGAAAAGCACGGTGCTCATCATTGGAGCCGGCACCATCGGACTTCTCCTTGTGCAGGCGGTGAAACTGGAGGCGGTCTCCAAAGTGATTGTCTCCGATATCAACGAGTTTCGGCTCGAAACAGCCAAGGCATTTGGCGCAGAAAAAACGGTCAATCCTCAGAAGATCGATCTGAAAGAATTCGTACTCAAGGAAACAGACCAACGGGGGGCACACGTTGTTTTTGAGGCGGTGGGATTGGCCGAAACCTTCCAGCAGGCACTTGCAGCAACCCGGGCTGGGGGGCACGTCACGCTCATCGGCAATCTGGAGAAGATTGTCGAAATCAACGTCCAGGAGCTGATCTCCAAAGAATTGACCTTGCAGGGATCCTATGCCAATAGCGGTGAATATCGAAGCTGTGTCGATCTGGCCGCTTCCGGGAAGATCCAGGTCGGGCCTCTCATCAGTGAGATTTTGCCTCTGGCAGAGGGTCAGCATGCCTTCGACCGCCTGCACAGGGCAGAAGAGAATCTCCTGAAGATTATCCTGACACCGTAAGGGCAGTGGGGGGTTGGGGTCTGACCCCAACCCCCCCTTCATTCAAAGCGAACCAAAGTGATGTTGAGCTGCCGCATCTGGGCCTGAGCTCTTTTCCACTGCACCAGGACGGGGCTCTGGTAGGGCCCCTGCACGATCACGCCTTTTCCGTCCTGGTTTCGGTCATAGACCGGCAAACTCATTGATCGCTTCATCCGCAAAAAGCGCTCGGCCGGTACAGCCAGGAACTTGTCGATAATCCGTTCGAGCAGTGACTCGCTCAGTCCCAGGCTGTCCAGGAACTCGTTAACCACCTGCACCAGGTCATATTTGGCGTAGTTTTTGGCCTTACTGGGGATAGCTCTCGGATCGCGCAGCATATGCCTGCCCTTCTCGGCCATGAATCGTAATGGATTATGCAGAACCTCCGCCAGGTCATGCTTCATCAACAGAGTTTCGTACTCATTGACTGTCAAACCGGCATGGCGCTCGTTGGGCGCAAGGGTCATGTCGATCCGGCCTTTGATAATCTCATAGCGCTGCAGGAGCTCATGCAGCTCATCAAAGAACCCCAGACGGGTATCCTTGAGGTTGACCGAATCAATGGGGTGGCTGGAGACGGGCACTGTCAGCTGAGCTTTGCCAACCACGTCTTCTCGGGTGAAACCGATGACAGTGGTCTGCCGGCGGCGTTTCGTATTACCGTAAATTCCGTCCAAATCGATCAAGTAAACAGGGGTATTCGGCTTGTTGATGTAAGTAACAGAACTCGCCAGGCCGGAGCCGATGAAAGTCAGATGCGAGTCGGCGTTGCGCGGTTCCTGGCGCCGTTCTTCCTCGCTCAGCTCAGTCCGCAGGTGAAGCTGATCGTGCTGGTAGTGGGCGTTGGGCGGAAACAACTTCTGGAACGATTGGACAAAGGCACGAAGGGCCTCGCGGTTATGGTTCAATCGTGCGCAAAGGCTCTGTTCGAAGTAGCCGGCCGTGGTGTGGTAAGAGCAGAAGAGGGCCTTTCGGTACCTGGAAAGGCGATCGCCAAACTGCCGTGTGATCCGTTGGGTCACATCGATGACATCCAAGCGGGATTCCGGCGTGAGCTCAAGGGTAATTTCAGCCTTGGGAACTCCCATTATTACCTTGTAACGAGCTTATGATCTGGTGGCGTGAAAGTCAACCTGGCCCGGATTATTCATAAATTCTCTTCCTGACGAGAACCTATGAATAATCCGGGCTGGGGAGTTCACCTTAAAGGCACGGTTTAAAACAGATTCAGCAGTCTTGAGGCCAAGAAGTGCAGTGCAAAGGCCAGCATCAGCGTGGAGCACAACCAGAGCAACACATCGGTGATCAGCCCCGGCCGAATAGCCGGATCGAGCTGTTTGTATCGCAGGTAAATGGTGGAGAAAGCAATGACGGGCAGCATGCAGGCCTGCGCGATCCCACCCAGGATGATCATGAGCACCGGCTCACCCACAAGCGAATGCAAGACGGTATAGATCAGAAGTAAGGAGACTACGATCACGCACCGCCAACGCCAGCGCTGGCCTTCGTCGCGGACCTTGACCAGACTGAGCAACTCGAGAAGATCCAAGAACACTCGCGAATTTGAAGCCGTAGCGGAAAACATTGTTGAGTAGAGAACAAAAAACCCACCCAGCAGAAACAGATAAGAAGCCCAAGGCCCAAGTATTTCTGTGTACATATTCGACAGGGTATGAACCATCTCGTAACCAGCCGGGACTTTTCCCATGCCGTAAAGGACGCGTGCTCCAAGAATATAAAAGGCAACCGTGGCCAGAGTATAGACGAGCATGGCAACGATGGTGTCGATCTTCATTACACGGATCCAGCCATGTGCCCGATCCAGCCAATCTGGCGATCCGGCCTTCGGCCCCACGAACCGTGCGTAACCTTTTTCCAGACACCAGTAAGGATAGAAAATCAACTCGGTGGCACCTACGCCGGTGATACCAAAGACGGCAAAAGCAACCGCGAGTCCTCCAGTTGGAAGGTGAAACCTGAACCCTTCAACCATGTCTTGCAGGCTTATCCGATAAGGTGTCCAGTACAGCAAGACAACACACGCGATGGTGATGAATGTAAAGCTGACCACCATGAAGATGCAAGTTTTCTCGATCCGGCTATAGTGTCCACCCCACAGGAGCAGCACGGCTAACAGAGCCGCCATAATCATGGTCCAGGTTTGCACGCTCAGCTGGGGAAGAGCCAGGTTAAAGACCTGGCCGACGCCTCCGAGGATCCCTCCCTGCTGGATGGCCACGCCTACAAACATCAACATATAGCACCATATGACCCAGGAGGTGCCCCACCGAGGCCCGGGGATTTTGTCCAGAGCGCGAAAGGTGGTCTCTCCTGAAGAGATGCTATAGCGGCCAAGTTCCTCTTGAATCACCACTTTGATCACGCAACTGAGGATGATCAGCCATAAGGCTGCAAGGCCAACACGCGCCCCCAGGGTGGTGGCGGCAATGAGTTCTCCCGATCCAACGATGGAAGCCGAGACAATCAGTCCGGGTCCGAGATATTTCAGGGTTCTTAGAAAATCCCGCGGCGGCGGCCGTTCGTCACCATTCAGGTCTCTGGTGTCTTGACTCTCTTCCATAGGAGGACTCAGAAGGGCGGGCTAACGTCCAACTCATCACCCAGAGCTGCCAACTCTTTCTTCAAGACCGGGTTGAGCGGTATGCCTCGAGCCAAGCGCCGCTGCTGTGTCTCATGTTCGATCTCGCCAGGCACGTAGATGCGCTCGACCGAGGAAGCATGAGGACAAGAATGCATCAAGTCGATGATCTCATCCACGCGGCGGCAGAACTGAGCAAAGGGCATGAATCTGTCGATACGCACTGCGGCGCACATATGAGCACAATGACTGGACTGAGCAACGTTTCTATACAAAGACTTCACTTGGACAGAAAACGCAGATCCACAGAGAATACCTGTGAAGATATCGATCACCAAGCTCAACCCGTAACCCTTGTAACCCCCGAGTGGCTGGATCAGCCCCTTGTCCGCCGCCTTGTCTGGATCGTCCGTGGGCAAGCCGTTCTTGTCCAACGCCCAGCTGAGGGGGATTTTCTTCTTCTCCTGCTGCGCCATGAAAATCTTGCCCCAGGCTACCGCCCCTGTGGCCATGTCCAGGACGATCGGCAGGCGTTTACGCGCAGGAATGGCGATGGCCAAGGGATTATTACCCAACCGAGCTTCCCGACCGCCCGCAGGGGCCATCGTCGGTCCCGAGTTGGTAGCGGCAAACCCAATCATCTTCTCCTCAAGCGCCATCATGGCGTAGAAGGCAGCTGCACCAAAGTGATTGCTATTTCTCACACCAACCAGACCGACACCCACCTTCTTTGCTTTGGCGATCGCCAGCTTCATGGCCTGCACAGCCGGCACTTGTCCCACTCCGTTGTCGGCATCGATCAGTGCCTCGGCTTCACCCTGGCGAACCACTTGGGGCTGCGCTCGTGCATTTGTGCCTCCGGCACGCAAGCGCTCAGCGTAGACCTTCAGGCGGATTACACCGTGTGAATCGACGCCCCGCAGATTGGCAAAGATCAAGTGATCGGCCGTGATGTTTGCATGGGCAGGGCCGAGGCCAAGCTTCTCAAAACAGGCGCAGCAAAACTCTCGCAAGGACTCGGCAGGCACTCTCAGGGATTCGGCTTTGTTCATGAGACAGATCGGGATTGTAACCCTTTGACTCCTGGAAGTCTAAGGTACTCTGGTTCATAAGTACGCTAACGTTTGTGGCGAGCGCCGTCCCGCCGCCACCCACAGGGCTGAGGGTCTGACGCGCGATCTCTTTGCCGCTCGTCGTCGTTTCGCGACCTCGAGGCCGTCGCGCCCGCCACAAACGTTAGCGTACTTACAAAACGAGGCACTAAGCCGGGCAGGTTTGCCTCGCCGTCCGACGCTCAAAACCGGGTGCCTCAATTCTTAGAAGAGGCACGAGGAGAATAGAGTTCATTGAGACCTTCAAGTGAGAAATCGGGCGAATTGCAGACAGTGATAATCTGCTGCTCGCGCTCGATGATCTGAGCGGCAGCTTTGGGAACCTCGCCGGCGATCTCTTGGGGCACCACCAGTGCTCCGTGCTTGTCGGCGTGCATCAGATCGCCCGAGTGGACCACTAACCCGCCGACTTTGACCGGTTCAGCGAAATCGACCAGGTCCACATAGGCGTGCGAGACACAAACACCCGAGGCCAGGTAGTGAAAGCCAAGAGCGTGCACCTCATCCAGATCGCGAACGTGACCGTTGGTGATCACCCCCACACAGCCAAGTCGTTTGTGGATTGTTGATTGAACTTCTCCAAAGTAAGCCCCCACACCGGGCGGCTGATCCAGATCCTGCATCACCACCACACGTGGCTCAGGCACTTCCAGGACGTACTTCCAGAAATCGTACCGGGAAGCTGGTCTACTTGCCGGCTGCTCAGCCGCAAATCGCGCCGTCACAGCGTAGCCGACTAACACCCCCAAGTCCGGAAACAGACAGCCAATCTGGGGCGACATAAAACCTTGATTGCGCGCTCGCTTTTCGAAAAGTTCAACCGCGTTTGAGACCGTAGGCGTGCTCAAAGCGCGCAGGGCC
>JALLON010000144.1 GCA_027717925.1 Acidobacteria bacterium AH-259-G07
GGCAATTTTTGTGACGAGCGCATCCCCCTCGGCAGAGCGGATGGGACCGGGTCGAAGCTCGTAGACGCGTCCGGCTATTAGCTGCTCCAAAGTGAGCCTCACGCGACGGCCGTCCGAGGAAATTGAAACATCGGTGACCTTTACGGGCGCCACGTCCGTTTTGGGTGAGCCGTATTCGGAATGATACTTGTAGTAGTAATGATTAATTGAGTAAACCGAAGGATCTTTAGCGCTTCCTGGATCGACGGGTTTGGTAAACGTCAACTCAAAGCCCGTTCTGGTCAGCCGCATCTTGAGGATATCCATAGGTGTCCTACCGGCCCAGCGGATACGCTGCAGACCCTCGCTGGGACCCCAGATTCGCGAAGTTTGGGCGACATACAGGCTGCCGTCCGGCGCGAAGGCCAGGCGGTTGTTGCTGGTTCGCAGGCCATTGCCCTCGATGAATATGAAGCAGGCGCCCTGGTATTCTCCGGCCACCTTTTCCAGATCGGCACGAAGAATGCGGGGATGGACCCACTCGGCAACGAACAATTGTCCCGTATAAGGCCCAAACTTGCCTCCGGTGGTATCGAACAGTGGTGAGGCGATAGAACCGGCCATGTCGTGCTGCGGAAACTGGATGGCCGGCATCTTGCGCCGTTTGGCCAGCGTCTCCACAGGCACCTCGAGCGGATCTCTGTCTTTGAAATCGGGATGCCAGTTCAAGGAAGAAGGATGCCCGTAAAACGCTCCTGGTGTGACGTGATGTAAGGGCGAGGTTCCGATCCACTCGCCCTGGTTGTCCACCACGAATAGGTCCCCTTGCGCACTTAAGCACAGACCATTGGGTTGCCGGAATCCACACGCTAGCGGGATGAGCTTGCCACTGGGTGTGATTTTGATAACCCAGCCACGATAGGGGACGGGTGAGAAGTGGTTTACTCTATAGACTATGCCCTCTTTAGGTTCCTTGGCCATGTAGCCGCGTTTGATAAGTTCCCCGCGAAAAGGAGGTCTGATCTTGGCATTTTTGGAGGCACTTCCCAAGCCAACGTAGAAGTTGCCGTGCTTGTCGCGCACCAGCCCATAGGCGAATTCGTGATAGTTCCCGCTAAGACCCCACTCATCACAAATGGTCTCATAAAGATCGGCGAACCCGTCACCGTCGGTGTCGGCGATACGGGTCAGTTCGGGGACCTGACAGACAAAAAACTCACCCGCCTTGCCCGGTAAAATGCCCAAGGGGTTGAGAAGGCCGAAGGCGAATCGTTTCCACTGTAATGTCTTCGAATCCCTGACATAGATGTAACCCCGGCGAAGACACACAACCAGCTCGCCTTTATCCGTGAATGTAATAGCGCTGACTTCAGGGGCAATCCCCTCCGGTGTGTGGACTGTTTCGACTCGATAATGCTCAGCCGAGACCTGGGCCACCAGTAGCGGTGTCAGGAGCTGCGTCATCAGGAGAAAAAACCCGCCGCTGATAATGACTCGTCTCAAAAGCTTTCCTCCTTGGCGGTGATCGTCACCTCGAAGCGCACATTGTCTCCGTAAGGGATCTGAAGCTTCCCATCCTCAAGATCTCCGATGCTTGAAGTCACCAGGTTGTGGTCGGTTTGGCCGGCCACAAACCACATTGCTTGATCAACGCGGCTGATCGTAAATGCCCTGCTTATGCCGCCTTTTTTCCCGGTGGGAAGAACGCGCTCATAGACGTCAATATCGTCCAACCGGTAATGGAACTCCGGGTACCCGTCAAGCAAGCGATAACCTCGGAAACGCGGCTCCGGAATTCGAGTGAGCCTGTCCACGCGCAGTGGAAATTCATCACTCCGGTAGAAAATCTCACCAATGATTCTCGCCCTCGGGGTGTAGCCGTCACTGGAAGTTTTCCGCTGCAGCCACTCGCTCAGATCGATAAACCCGCCGCGCCACACATATCGCAGCTGACATTCGCCTGCGTCGAAACAATATGAAACACCACCGGGTAGGCCAACGGCAATTGCCGCTGATGTTGCATCGGGCATATAACAGCGGATGATGACTGGTTCGTGATCGGGCACCGGTTTTGCGTCCCTGCCCAGCGCTGCTTCGACTGTATCCAGACCATCAGGCAGTGGCATCTCCTCACCCATTGAAAGAGCGGCCCACAAGCGGGTGATGGCCTCATCGGCCTTCGCGGGCTCACCTTCAGTGAAGTGATCAGGCATCGATGTGCCTGAGTAGATCCGACCGGGATTGAGGATAAATCGATAGAACCAATCATAGCGGAGCCGATCGGTCACGTTGATGAGCTGCGGCCCTCTTTCCCCCAGGGCCTGGTACTGGCCCCAATCGTGACAGCGAATACACGCCAGTCCACCCTTGCTTGCATCGTTCCCGATCATTTGAATGCCACGCCTCTGCTGCTGAGTCGTGGGAAGGGGCGCAGTGGGCCTGCGGCCCGGTTCGATACCGGAAGCCTTGGCGAACCCGTCGACCAGGAGTTGCACCTGACCGGAATCATAGTGGGGCATGCGAAGATCCAGCCAGCGGCGCACCCGCTGCCGGTGCATCAATACCTGTTCAATCCAACTGGTACGCAGTTTCGTGCCGGCCGCGGTCAGTGGCGGAACTGCCTCTGCGAGTGTCACCGTCGGACCCAGGTGATGGACCTGATGACAGGCAACGCAGCGAAGCTGTCCAATGGTTTGATAGAACTCGTATACGGGAGCACGACTCATGTCGGGACGTTTCCGGTAGCTGCGCAAAAATGCCCCAAGGGCTTGGCGCTGATCCTCGGACAGATGATAACGGGGCAAGCCTCTGGCTGGTGGGATTTTGAGGCAGCCGTCATTCTCCGCCAGTTGCTCCAGTGGCGGGGCACTGTGCCGGTTCGTAATAGAGCCCTCAGTACGCAGGGTGTGGCAACCCAGACATCCTTGGGACTGGACCAGCATTTGTCCACGATCTCGATCACCTTTTTGCACAGGCTCTTCGAATTCAGGATTTCGCGACTCAATCAGTAATGCGGCCAGAGAAAATGCTTCCTCGTCACTAAGCATGAGAGATGGCATGTGCCCACTCGGATCGACCCGGGCAGGATCTTTCAGATAAGCCATCAGCGGGGCAACTGTCGTTTTCGATCCCATGCCTTGAAGTGACAGACCCTGCTGTTCGTGACAAGCGGCGCAACCGAGCGATGTGTAAAGCTGTTTCCCGTTGACGACATGATGCGGCTGAGCTTTGGTTGGCTGGTCAACCGGCACTTCTTCTTTGAGAGCCATGAGGTAGCTGAGCACGTCGCGTCGCTGCTGCTCATCGAGCATGGCCGGCATGACGGCTCCACTACGAAACGCAGGGGGATTCTCCAGCCATTTGTAAAGCCACTTCGCATTCGTTCGTGAGCCAATGCCGGTCAAATCGGGTGCGATGCGCCCTTTTAATGATTTGGAATCGGCGGCATGGCAGTTCACACAACCGAACTCTTGCACCAGATATCGACCGCGCTCCACCAGGTCATCAGGCCCGATTGAATTCGAAGAGCTGTGTGAGAGAGCGAAACTCGGAATAGGCTCTGAGGCAAAATGCTGCGCCTCCCATCTAAGTTGAAGCCTGGCCGAACCAGGTCTGCGATGATACTGGATCTGAATTGAGTGCCTTCCGGCACTCAATTGGATCGGTTGGTCGCCAACCTTTTTGCCATCTATGTAGACGCGGGCATCCCCCGCTTCGATCGTGTAATTTCCGGTTTGGAGAATGGAGATCAGGCCCGTCCACTCCGCTTCAAATGCACCCGAAAGCGATGGATGCAATGACTCATGGGGTTCCAGATAAAAGTTGGGAGTAGGCGTGCTCAATTTCACGCGGTGATTTCCGTCGCTGTACGCCGCCGCGAGCCCGGGGATCAGGTTCTCACCCTGGCCTGTATCGAAAGGGGTTTTGGCCGTCTCCAGTTTGAGCACATACCAGAAACAAGCAAGTAAGCCGGCGGCGATCACAACAGAGGAGACGAACCACTTAGAATTCAGCCTTGGGAGTCTCAAAAGTCATCCTCCGTTACTGCGGGACGGTGGACTGTTGAAAGATTATAACGTGCTGTCGAGGCAGAATGTTGATCGTCTCTTGCCAAAACAATGGGTGTTCCGCCATCTCCTTCATCACTTGCCCTTCGGTCATCTTGTGAAGTCGCTTGATCGGAACGCTGGGATCCTCGGCGCGATACTCGACCAAGGCCACTCGCCCTCCTGGTTTCAGTGCCTCACAGATCTTTTGCATCATCTCCCAAGGGTGGGAAAATTCATGGTAAACGTCAACCATGAGAACCAAATCAACTGCCTTGTCGGGCAGGTGCGGATCGGTCGCATTACCCAAAATGAGGTCGACATTGGAAACGCCCCTCTCCTTCATTTGTGCCTTGAGTATGTCCAGCATCTCTTGTTGAATGTCGACGGCCAGAACACGTCCGTGCGGGCCCACGAGTTGGGCGAGCGGTATGCTGAAATATCCCGTTCCGGCACCCATATCTGCGATTATTTCTCCCGGTTTAACGGCCAAGAACTCGATCAACTGGTCACTGTCCTCTTCTTTTTGACGTTCAGGACGGTCCAGCCAATTCGCCCCATGGTAGGTCATGACTTGGGCGATTTCTCGCCCCATGTAGAATTTCCCAATACCGTCCCGTTCGTGCTGGCTTCGATACTGGTAGCGGTTGGTTTGACTGGGGGCTTGCTCGGGAGCTTGTGCCTGAAAGTTGGCTGCCGCAAGTATCATCCCCAAGACACAGAGAAGGACGAGTACAGGGGAATTTGACCGCAGCCTATCCAACAGAGCCTTGACCGTAAGAGGGTGTCGTAGAAGTGAGCATCGTGGCAATTCCGCAAAAACAGAGCTGCGACTGTAGGAAATCTGACATTTAAGGTTTTCCACTGCTCCTTGACCGTCGCGGTGCTGTTTGGGGTTTCTCAACTTCTTTCTATACATCCCGTGTCGTCCTCAAACTAAAAACTCACCTTCAGCACTCTCCCTCGATACGTCCCTTGATCACTCCCGCTTCCTGGGCAAAAAGAATGCAGTGTAGTACATAACCGAGGATCCACACGCGAGAAATCCACCTTCTGCAAGCCCTGGATGAAGCGAGAGTCTGAACTCTCTTTCTGTTCATAGAAGTTCGAAGGAATCCCGGCGTAACGCGAAAACCTATTGATTGGTTGCTTGGGCTTTTCCGACCCCCTTGGGAGTCGGATACAGCCGGAACTGTCTCCGTTGAAAGTGAGCGCTATAGGATCTGGCTCAGCCGATGGCATCAGGACAACGCCATGATCGCCACAATAAATCCTATTACACCTTTCGAGTCCTCGTCTTGGCTGCGCTGTAGGCCTGATACCAGGTCGAATCCGCGCCTCCACCCGTGCGGCGCACAATCACATCGATCAGGAAGGGTCGCCCCTCACGCGTTGCGGCGATTCCCCGTCGCAGCGCCGGGCGGAGATCGAGCGAACTCTCAGCTCGAATACCCTCGATACCCTGGCTCTGGGCCAGTTTCACAAAGTCAATGTCCGGATCACCCAAATACATACCACAAAACCGATTCGTCGCTTTCATCTTGCCGCTGTAACCAAAATAAGCTCTGCGCACGGTCTGATAGTTGCGGTTATTGCAGACCACCGTCAGGACGGGAATCTCATAACGTGCCTGGGTCCAGAAACCGGATGCGCTGTACATGACCGAGCCATCACCGATACTGCACACCACCTGGCGCTCGGGAGCGGCCAGCTTGGCGCCTGCCGCCGCGCCCACACCCCATCCCAGGCCGGCACCTGAATTGGAGAGCCACATCTTTTCGTTCTCACGAAAACCCGTGGAATAGAACTGATTGGAGCCGGTTAGGTTCTCGCTCACCAAAATTGCGTCTTTGTCCAGTTCTTCCTCCAAGGCCCAGCCGAGTTCGTCCGGATGGACTGGTGAGAGACCAACATGGGCTTTATCAATCTCAAATCGACGCGGCTTGAGCTCTGAACGGCCGTCAGCGATCTTAGCCAATCGCTCTTGCGTGGCCATACTTTTGACTGCTTCAATCAGTGCACCAAGCGTCTGCTTCACGCTGGCCACCAGCGCAAGGTCAAACGGGTTATTGCGTCCGATCCCGGCAGTATTGAGGCCGGCACGCACAACTGTGGTGTCTTCTCCATATAGGGGGCCACCCGGAATTCTTCCTCTTCCCACCCCAAGGTCCGAAGCCCCGAAATTGAGAATCAGGTCTCGCCCTTTGCTGGAGAATCGTCCCGTGAAGAGGCCATGGCGGCGGGGAAAACTGTGGTAAGCCGTGAAGCCATCCTCAGAAACGGGAATGGCCAGCAATTCAGCCAGTTCCAAGGCCTCTGGCTGGGCATGATACTTTGTGACTTCGTCACCCAGAAAGAGCAGCGGTGAGCGGGACGCCAACAGGAGCTTGGCAACCCGCATAATTTGATCCTGATCGGGCGGAATATTGCTGGGAATCATAAAGTGCCGGCGGGTGTAGATATCAGCGGTGACGCCGCTTTTCTCCAATGCGTAATTTGGAATGGCCAGGTAGACGGGGCCGCCCGGGGCAGTCGACGCCACTTTGAAAGCGCGCCGCAGCATCACGGGAATGCCGGCGGCATCATGTGCTTCCCATGAGATTTTTGTGAACTGGCGATTGACTTCCTTCTGGTCAAACCCGGGGCGCGCGCCGAGCCG
>JALLON010000145.1 GCA_027717925.1 Acidobacteria bacterium AH-259-G07
AAACTGATCAGAATCCAAATCCTAACTCACCTGCGGGATTGGTAGGTAAAGTTAAAACATCCCTGGAACAAAAACAGTTCAGGCTGTAGTCCCTTTTCCTTCAGCTCCCTGTATAGAGAATCAACTTCGGCAACTCGCAGGATGCGTGCCATATCCTGGACTGCCAGAGTCACTGCACTGATGTGCTGTATTTTCATGGAGGAGAGTATAGCCTCTGGTGAAGATGGATAAGAGAAAGGAGATGACGAGTCAGTTTTGCAGTTTTTCAGTCTATATATAGGAGGAGAAACTGCCAAACTGGATCTTGATTGGCCCTAGGTTGGCTCTCAGTCTCCAGTTTGAGCACTGAGTCAGAGGAGCTGAGTCCTTTTCTTTTACTTGCAAGGCTGCGCGTAGGGGGGCGTTACCCTTGGCATGTGAAGAGTGGCTTTGCCAGAGCCTATCATGCCTAGAGTAATGCCCCCCTTGGGATAGAAGGAGGTGCCAAAATTCAGTGCCAGCAGTCTAAGGAGACTATCCACTTGCCACGAGTACATTCAGATGTTTTCAACGAGGTCGTAAAAGACTTTGACTGCACGATTGTTGAGGGTCACAGATCAGAGGAGAAGGGGTGTCCCAAAATCATTCCAAAGTCCTCCACGAAACAGTTATCACAGCCAAGGAGTTTCTGGATAAGGAGCTGAAGGAGTACTCATTTTTTCTCCAACTCGACCTTGAGCGGAAACTCTTCTTCGGCTTCAAGTTTGATCTTCCTCTCCCAGGACTTGTAGCCTTTCTTTGAGATTTTGATCTTATATTCGCCCGGCTTGAGTCTCCTGGTTCTGGGTGTAGTGCCGACAAAGGCTCCGTCGATCTCTATTTCCGCGTCTTCGGGGGCGGAGCTGATTTCAAGTATGGCTTCGTTGGCCCGAACGCCACTTCTGGTTGCAACAGTTTCCTTCTCGTCCTTGATGCCTTCCTGGTCAAATACCAAGTCGACGTCAGCTACCTGTTCAATTGATCGCAGCACCCCGCGGTAGTTGCTCTTGTGCAGCTTGAACTCCACAGCACCGACAACGTCCGCTCCGTCATTGAAAGAGAGCGTCATGTAGTGCTTTTTGCCCTTCAAAAAGAGCCCAAGTGGACCAGTAAGGAAAATAGCCGTCTTTATGCGCCGTCCAGAAACACGGCTGTAGAACACTTCGGTCACCGCCTTGCTGGGAATGGAAAAGTATTCATTGTTCTTCCTCAGAAACCGGATGGAATCTGCGCTGACAATCAAATTCCCTTTGTCCCCCTCTTTCGCTTTCCCATACGCCGTTCTTGCTTCCACCTTTTTGAAGTTCATTTGTGCAGACAGCTCGGCAGGCAAGAATAGAAAGACCACTATTCCTACTACGGCGACCATCTTGAGTTTTGTCAACATCAATCACCTCCCGTTAAATTGTGTTGGATTTCTCTAGCTGAAGCGATACTACCGGGTTTTGTATTGTACACGCAACCCAAAAGGCCGAAACCGCCGAAACCGCTGAAGCCTATTCTTGGCAAGTGTCCAGAAAACAGTTGATTTTTGGGCAGCCAACTCCAGCAACGAAAGCCTTGATTTCCGGGCCTTTGCGAGACTGAATTCCAACAGGTTTTTTGGACAGCCATAGTTAGACGGTGAGCCTTGGTCAAGTTCCCGTGGAAGTTCCCATCTGCTGGTGATATTATTTCGGAAAACAATATCTATCCTACGGAGGAGATGCCAAAATGAGAATGCATACAAGCCTTGTTTTGTCTTCCATAGTTGTAGTTTTCGCTTCGGTCTTGGCTGGATGTGCTCCCGAGCCGGAGCCCATTGACCTTGAGGCCGAAAGATCTGCCATTCTCGAAGCCGACAGAGCCTGGTCTGAAACACCTCCAAACGTGGAGTCTTTCGTTTCTTACTTTGCGGAAGGTGCCCAGTTTCTGGCTCCCGATGCGCCTCTGGCCGTGGGTACAGAGCGGATTTCACAAACTGCGTCACAGCTATTTACGGCTCCGGGTTTTTCACTGACCTGGGAGGCCACGATGGCAGATGTCTCCGACTCTGGAGACTTGGGGTACAGCGTCGGGACCTTCGAACTCAGCGTCAATGACCCTGAAGGAAATCCTGTCATCAGGAAGGGCAAATACACGACAGTTTGGCGGAAACAGACAGACGGTCAATGGAAAGTGGTGTCGGACACCCCCAACTTTGATAGTCCAGCCACTGGAGAAGAGGAATAGAATGATCCCCGCTAGCTCTCAGGGGTAGCCCTTTTGACGAGGTTTGCCGCAGTACTTTTCCTCAGGCCAAGTTTCTTGGCAATCGCACGGATGCTGTAGCCGTGGGTATATAAAGCTTTGACTTGCTCCAGATTAACTTTGACTTTGGGCCGGCCCAGCTTCTTCCCATTCTCCCTGGCTCTTCTCAACCCTGCTTTTACTCTCTCAGCAATAATATCTCTCTCAAGTTGAGCCACAGCCGAGATGATCGTGAAAATGGCGCTTCCCAGCGGGCTGGAAGTATCGATGTTCTCCTGAAAGCTCACAAAATCAATGCCCAGGTTTTTGAACTCCTCCAGGGCCAGAATCAGATGCTTGGTGGATCTGGCAAAGCGGTCAAATCTCCAGCATAGCACCACATCAAACTTGCGCTTTTTGGCATCATTCATCAACTGGTTGAGGGCTGGTCTGCTGTCCTTTGTGCCGGTCACACCATCACAATATTCCTTATAGATCGGCCAGTCCCGGTCTGAGACGTAACGGCGAAGGTCTAAAAGCTGGTTCTCGTTGGTCTGCTCCATTGCCTTCGAGATCCTAGCGTATACGGCGACTCTATTCGGTTTCTTGTTCATCGCTTTCTCTCCTTCCAGGCTGAGGCACCTGGGAAACCAAGAGCAGCTCGGGCTCATCTGGTGGTTCCTCCTCCTCACAATATTGATCAGTTACCACGGCTATCTCGGGCAGGGTGGCTATGACAAAGCACAACCACAACAAGCAGCCCGCGATGAGAGTCAAGAGCGTTTTGGTATAAATGTCGGTCATTTCTCTATCCTCCTTCTATGTTTGATGGAGTAACTTGCTTTGTGAATGGACCCCCCTCAGCTCAGACAGCCCTGATCAGCAAAACTGAAGTAACGACCCTGGCCGATAATGATGTGATCCAGGCACTTGATGCCGATCAGCTTGCCCACTTCAGAAAGCCTTCTTGTGATCTGCACATCCTCTTGACTGGGAGCAGGATCACCACTCGGGTGATTGTGGATGAAGATCAAACCAGCGGTCATGTTGGTGATGGCTGGCCTGAAAACATCTCTTGGATGCACCAAGCTGGATGTCATGGAGCCAATGGAGCAGGTGGTCATTCCCACCATGCGGTTCTTGCCATCCAGATGGACCACCAGGAAGGTTTCTACCGGCATTTCTGACAGGCCCTTAAAGAGCCTGTAGATGTCCGCTGAGGAGCGAAAGGAGACACCCACAAAGGGCTGAATCTCAGCAGGCACAACTGGTGCATCCTTCACCAGTAGCTGAAACTCCTTGATGGTGTAGTGAGTGGTTTGTGGTTGGGATAAAATTGGTGTAGCCATTGCAACCTCCTAGTTAGGTTGTGGTGGTCAGCCCTTACTGGCTGTTGGTTGCAGTCAGTAGGGGCGCTTATCCACCGGGGTTAATGTTTCTGCCCTTTCTGCTTCTTTGGACGTCCCCCTAACTTGCCATTCTCTCGACTAGCCTTGGCTTTTCTCGGTGAAGTCTTTCCCTTGCTCAGCCTGCCAAGGTAAGCAGTGAAGAGCGTCAGAGGAATTTCCTTATTGCAGTTTGGGCACCGAATCATCACTGTTATTAACTTAACCTACTATGAGTAGGTTGTCAAGCAAAAAATGAATGCATGCTAGCCCTGGTCTTTTGCAGGCCTGATTTAACAACGATTTGCCACCGGAGTTAACATTAGGATTTCTTCGGACGCCCTCCTAGCTTCCCATTCTTTCGGGATGATCTGGCCTTACGTGCTGACTTAATGCTTCCCATTAGTGTCCCTATTTGTCGTCTGCTCAGTGGCCTTTTACAGTGAGGGCACCTCATACCTATTTCGAGTATACCTAATGCTAGGTATTGTCAACAGACGATCGTTCAATCTCGGCCATCCTCAGGCCCAGAAAGGGCATTCCTGGGGTTACCACACAGGAGAAAGGCTATCTTGGAAAGGCTCTCATCTCCAAAGCAGTTTGAGGCAGTAATAGACTAGAGCCAAGAAGATGACGAGTGCATAAACGAGAATAAAATCTGGCAGTTACATGGCCTGCACCGGAGTCGATTGTCGAGGCAAGGGGTGCCTCTCTGTCGAAGTGGATAGGGTCGAGCTAGCTAGAATTTTTTTCTGCGGTTTTTCTCTCTTTTTTGCCCGTCAGTCTTCTCTAGCTGTGGGGCTGATCTTTTAAATCTGGATGACCGGGGGTGTTATACTGACCAGCATCCTTATTGTTAGCTGGGCGTTTAGTCGAAGGAGGCGTAATGAAGTTCGTGCAACTGGCCAGTTGGATCTTGCTTGCGGCAGCATTGGCAAATGCGGCGGCAGTCCCGAATAAAGACGCTGCCTTTTCAATCAAGGGGCTCAGTGAGCGTGAGCAGACACTGTTCCTAGAGGGAATCGGTCAGGCGGTGACCCACTATGATCTCAAGCTGCGACTTCAGGGTAAACCACGCCTTTTCTGTGCCCCAGATAACCTGAGCCTTGACGCGAGAACGGTATGGACCTTGGCGAACGGTGTTCTAACAGGCCCCCACAAAGCGGACATTATAGCCGTCGCAGTAATCGACCAACTCGCTGAAAGGTTCCCCTGCGAGCCGAGATCGAAAGAAGAAGTGGAACTTGAACGGACTAAGGAAGTGCTTCAAATGATTGACATGCTGAGGACCACCGTTGAACAGCAAACGAAGGAGCGTTACGCAGAGTGCCTACGGGCCACGTCGTCTACTAGCTTTTGCGATTGTCTGAATGAGAAGCTCGGTTGGCAGGTAAGCTTCTCTGCTTACGAACGGGTCGCTAACTCCACGAAATCTCAACTTGGCTACGCATCGTTGTCTGCTGACGAACGGGAGCTAGTGGACCACATGCATTCGATCCGCGATGAATGCAGTCGATTTCGTCGGTCCCATAGGTAAACCCTCGGGGGTTGCGATAACATCACACGAAGCGGCCTTCATCGTGAATGACCAAAAGGGAAATCCACGCGGAGTATTTGGGAACGTGTCTGTATTGTCGATGAAAATCGCACGCGCTCCTACCCTGATTATCTTCGATGAAGACGGGAATGTGGCTTGGGAGGCTGGTGGAGAGCCGGATGCGATAGGAGGCCATTGAGGGTCACGATAGTAAGGTGTTTAAAGAAGAGAGTGAGTTAACAGAACAGAACACAAGACCCCCTCAGAATCCCACGAATACTCGCTCCGATCGCGATTCGAGGGAGCCCACCTGGTACCGAATAGTCCAGCTCCACAAAAGACCAACAAAGAGCCCTGACTTTCTCAGAATCGTGCCACTCACCCTCCAGGATGAGCCGTGCCTTTTCCTGTTCAGGAAGGAAAATCGGCCCTTCTAACAGTCTGGAGCTGTGTGAGCTGCGCTTGGGCCGAAGACAAACAGGGACTCCTTTGCGCCAGGTCTCTGGTCTTAAATCTGTTTTGCATGGATTCCCTCTTCTTCCCTCCATTCATGCCTAGTACAACGCCCCCTTATGATCTGGAGTGGCGCGGACAATGGCGCCTTTGAGCCCTGCTCACCAATCTTTCACGTTCCCAGTCATAATAGTCGGCTGCTCGTGATCGGTCCTCGTGATCCGAAATGTGAAGATCGCAGAAAAGCTCACTGACCATAAAAATAGGAGAAGATTACAAAGGGAGTAGAAGCAAATCGATTGTCGAGGCAAGGGGTACCCGTTCGGGAGTAGGATAGGGTCGAGCTAGCTAGAATTTTTTTCTGCGGTTTTTATCTCTTTTTTGCCCGCTAGTCTTTCTAGCTGGAGGTGATCTTTTAAATCTGGATTCACACCAGATTTTTTTTTGGAATCAGCTAGACAAAAAGCTGCGTGAGAGTTGGCCCCTGTCCAGACAGCCGAGGTAGTCGAGTTGGCCTGCGCTGTAGCTCCTAAGACGAATCAGGGACGGGTAGAGTTGTTGATCTCGGCACCATTCGCGACGTGGATGGCACGCCAGTCCAAGGTCGCGCCTTCATCCCCGCTATTCACGACAACCCAGCACAAGAAATATCGGATATGCTGAACGTTACGTGACTTGAAAGTGTTGCCCCTTGGTCGGATAAGTTAATCAGTGGCAATCTTCCAAGACTGGGCTTTCCCGAGTAGCACGCCCTTTAGTCGACCATCTGATGACGCCACTCTCGTCGACGTAAAAATGGCGATTGCCTTTCTTGCCAGGAATAATGGGATCAGCGTTGATGGTGAAACCGGTCTTAGTGGACTTTATTGTGTACTTGTATCCGTTCTTCTCAAATGATGAAAAACCCTGATCCATCAACACATCCCGAGGATGCACCAAAGAAGATGTCATGGAGCCAATGCTCGTGGTGGTCATTCCCACCATCCTGTTTTTGCCATCGAGATGCAGCACCAGAAAGGTTTCTACTGGCATCTGGGCCAGCCCCTTAAAGAGCCGGTAGATGTCCGCTGAGG
>JALLON010000146.1 GCA_027717925.1 Acidobacteria bacterium AH-259-G07
TTGACATCCACGAGTCTCGTTTAGGTCCGCCGCAGTTTTGGCAGGGCATGGTGACGCCGTACGTGCATCGGTTGCATGTCGGGCAGTGCCATTCTCGCCAGTCCCTGCACGTGCCGCAGTCCGCACAGTGCCAGGTGCAGGAATCTTGGACGATCTCCCCCAAGCAGAACGAGTACCAGTAGAGTTCGTCACACTGGTTGCAGCTGTACCGGTCGAGGAGCTTCCGCAGCGCTACCAGCTCGCACCCGCAGGGCAGCTCCATCACTGCATCGAGTTCGGTCTCACAGAGCGCCTTGTACTGCTGGATGTTCTCAATCGCGCAGATCGAGATTTTGGTGACATCGAGGCCATTGAACGGGTTCCTGCAGTTCGAGCAGCAGCAGCCTTCCAGGCAAGGTTGCCTGCTTGTGACGCAGGCGCAGCGCTTGGTACGGCAACCGCTCCTGCACCGGCAGCTCATTGGGCCATCTACATCTGCTCGTACGGTCATGGGTGAGTCCCTCCTCTTCGAAAGATGCTCAGGGCAAGCAAGGTGGTTGGCCTCCAGAAAAAAAACTGGACACAGCAACCAGATTATGCTTTGATGCTCTCTATGGTGTCCATCCGAAAGACTCCAGCTATCCCCGACGAGGAGCGCACACCCTTGGTGGTGGACCTGTTGGAGATCATCCAGCTGCTGCAAGAGCAGGTTCAGGCGCTCAGGGACGAGATCGCCCGATTGAAAGGAGAGAAGCCCAAGCCCAAAATCAAGCCCTCCAAGCTGGAGGAAGGCTCTGGCAGGAAGGAGAAGCAGAGAAAGAAGGGGAAACGCCCTGGCTCGGCCAAGAGAAGCAAGACCGGCCAGCTCAAGATCCACGAGACGGTTGTTGTCAAAGCGAAGAACGTGCCCCAAGAGAGCAGGTTCAAGGGATATGAGGACTATACGGTTCAAGGTCTTATCTTCCGCTCGCACAATGTCCGCTACCGCAGGGAGCGGTGGCAAACCCCACAAGGCGACTGCATTGTGGCGCCGCTGCCGCAACAGGTGGAGATCCTCGGCGGCCACTTCAGCCACTCACTGATTTGCTTTGTTCTCTATCAGTACTACCATGCGCACGTGACCCAGCCGTTGATCTTGGAGCAGCTGTGGGAGCTGGGGATCGACATCTCGGCGGGGCAGATCAACCGCATCATCACCGAAGACAACGATCGCTTTCACTCCGAAAAGGAGGAGATTCTGCGCGCTGGGCTGGAGGTGTCGAGCTACGTGAACGTGGACGACACCTCAGCACGTCACCAAGGTAAAAACGGCTACTGCACCCACATCGGCAACGAGCTGTTCGCCTGGTTCGAGAGCACTGAGAGCAAGAGTCGGATCAACTTCCTGAAGCTTCTGCGTGCGGGGCACACCGACTATGTGCTCAACGACGATGCCACTGAATACCTGCGCGCGCACAAGCTCCCCAACTTCCAGTTCGAGAAGCTTGTCGCCCACGACAAGAAGACCTTGAGCAACGAGACGCAGTGGGCGGCCACTCTTGAGGGTCTGGACATCACTGACGAACGGCATGTCCGCATGGCAACGGAAGGCGCACTGCTGGGCAGCGTGCTCGAGCATGGAGTGGACCCCGCACTGGTCATCATGAGCGACGACGCCGGGCAGTTCAACGTGCTGCTGCACGTCCTGTGCTGGATCCATGCCGAACGGACGATCAACAAGCTGGTCGGATACAACGAGAAGCAGCGCGAGGCTGTCGCGGAGATCCGTGCCCAGCTATGGGACTTCTATGACGACCTGAAGGCATACAAGAAAGCGCCCGGTCAACAGAAGAAGGCGGAGCTGGAAGCGCGTTTCGACGACCTGTTCACCACCAAAACCTGCTACGTGAGCCTGAACCTGGCGCTCGAGCGGATCCACCAGAACAAGGCCGAGCTTCTCCTGGTGCTCGACCATCCGGAGATCCCGTTGCACAACAACTTGAGCGAGCGGGACATCCGCGAGTACGTCAAGAGGCGCAAGATCAGCGGCTCCACCCGAAGCGACGACGGGCGTCGTTGCCGGGACACCTTCACGAGCCTGAAGAAAACCTGCCGCAAGCTCGAGATCTCGTTCTGGGACTACCTCAAGCACAGGGTAGTCGGGCTCGAGACGATTCCCCCCCTGGGCGAGGTGATTCGCCAGCAAGCGCGCGCATCGCCAGGCCGGCTGGCGCACGAGCACGCGATGGGCTCATGAGCTGGAAGATGCGCTACTGCGGGCGTGAGTTTACCCCGTCGGAGTTCGAGGGCATCAGGCGCCTTATTGCAGAGAACCCGCGCTCCAGCCGCGCGGCCCTCTCCCGGCTCGTCTGCGAGCGGCTGGGATGGCGCCGCCCCGATGGACGGCTCAAAGACATGAGTTGCCGCGTTGCCATGCTCCGTATGCAGGACGACGGGCTGATCCAACTCCCGCCGCCACAGAACGGCAACAACAACGGCAAGCCTTATCGGCGTCGTACACAGCGGGCTGAGCCCGAGCCGTTCCCGATCATCGTCCCGGCCGGCGCTCTGGTGGACCTCCACTTGGAACCGGTAGCCGACCACAAGGGGTCGTACCTGTGGAACGAGTACATCGACCGCTATCACTATCTGGGCTACCAACCGTTGCCTGGCGCTCAACTACGCTACTTTGCCCATTCAGGCGGACGTGTGCTTGCTCTGCTCGGTTTCGGGGCCGCGGCATGGAAGACGGCTCCCCGGGACTGCTTCATCGGCTGGAGTGCCGAGCAACGCGAACGGCAGCTCCATCTGGTGACCAATAACGCTCGCTTCTTGATCCTGCCCTGGGTGCGGTCGCGCAATCTGGCCTCACGGCTTCTCAGCATGGCGACCCGCCAGCTTGCCGATGACTGGCAACATCGCTACGGCTATCGCCCTGTCCTGGTGGAGACCTTCGTCGAAACCCGTCGCTTCCAAGGCACCTGCTACAAAGCAGCGAACTGGATCTACGTGGGTGAAACCAAGGGACGTGGCAAGCTCGATGTGGAGAACAAGGCCCAGCTTCCCAAGAAGTCGATCTGGCTCCATCCCCTCGCAAGGAACTTCCGCCGCCACCTCTGCCGATGAACTCACCCCTTCGCGCTCGCCAGACGAGCCGCCGAACCCGGCAAACGGCCCGGACTTATTGAGAAGTTACCATGTTCCCTCTCAATGCCCGCAGTTGGTCTCAACTTGCTTTGGGAGGTGGGTACGATTGCGTTTTGATAATCAGCAATAGAACTCCCCTCCAATGGGTAGGCGAATTCAGGCTCCACCAGGGCAATCTAGAACCTTGGTCCACACCTTGGAAGCTCGACGGGCTTTCACGGTCCGGAAACACATTCACAGTAACCATACCTGGTTGGGGAACAACAAAAGTAAAAATATCCGGAGACTCCAAAGCCAAAGCAGGGTTCTTGGAAATGTTCGGACAAGGTGTCTCGGGTAGTTTCGACGTGGCTGTTCACTTCTTTTATGAATTCAGATCTGCTGAACAGCTGGTTGATTCCACGGGTGTTCCAGACGGCAATGCAGACACTACGTTTGTGTTTCCAGTCGAGAAAAGTTCCACCGTAAACACAGGATTCGCTTGGTCTCCATGGACCATTACTGCTCCATTCCTGATCTACCTCACTTTGTTCGACAGCGAAGGCAACGTGTTCGACAACAAGGAGATTACTTACAACGGACACCTATCGCGGTTTTTTGATGAGATCTTCTCTGGCCTCCCAACGGCTTTCATCGGACATGTTCGCATAGAGTCAATCGCACCCATATATGTCACGGTCCTTAGATTTGAGGTAACTAGCGATGGGTTTCAGTTAACGAGCGCAACGCCGGAATGATGTTGTTTCTTTAAAAAATACCAGAGCCCACCCACGTCACAACCAGCGACGAACTGAAGCTTTGTAGCGGTGATACTCCTCTCCAAACCGCCGCTCCAGGTAGCGCTCCTCCCGACGCACGACGCCGAAGTGTACTAGCAACACGGCCGGCAGGAGCAGCACGAGCATCCACGGGTTATCCAAGACCACGCCGAGTCCCACCCAGAGCAACGTCAGCGCCACGTACGCAGGGTTCCGCGAGTACCGGAATGGGCCCGTCGTAATGATCGCGGTGCTTGGCTGCATCACGCTGAAGCTCGTCCGGGCGCGGCGAAAATCCCGCAACACAAAGGGCATAATAAGTCCGCTCACCAAGATCAGCCCACCACCCAGCAAGTACCGCACCAAGCCGCGGACGAACCCGATCGGCCACACCGCATCCAGGACCAGGCCCAGAAGGAGAGCGGGCAGATAGATGACCGGCGGCGGCGCAAGGACGCCCGGGGTGTCGTGTTCCGTACTGTTTGTCATCTCGTCACCCCGGCGCCGATCACTCAGACATGCTGCCTAACATGTATTCAGTGGGATCTCCCTATTAAGCAGCCGTAGCGGCGTGCTAAATAGTGTCCCACGATATAGCGCGCTTCTGGTGCGGTCAAAAATATTCTCGCACTTTATTTATCTCGAACCTTATGGATTACAGATGGTCTCAATATAGCACTCGTGAAAACATCGGTCCAACCCTTGGGGGTTTATAGTGCAGCAACCTAAATTACTGGATCAGCTCCGAAACAGCAGCAGCAACCGGGTGATTTCAGCCAGTTCATCCGGGCCAAGCGCCCAAAGCGCCTGCCCGTTTCCGGTTTGCGGCGGGCTGCACCATCGTTACGAACGCGTGGCGGCGTAGGACACATACACTGCCACTTTGTTCTCTCGATAATCCGGCAAGCACAGGAAAGGTCTGGATATCTGCCGTTTTTCAGCGCCAGAAACGAGTCTCTACGCTGATCCTCACCGTCATGCTATTGCACTTGCCGGATAAGAACACTGGAACCTATTTGCCCGTGGGTAGCCAGCGCCTGTGCTCACGCGCCCTTTTTTTGTCGGATGGAATTTTTCGGGGGAACAACTAGTGAATACTACGTTTGTTGGCTAGACTTCTTGGTTGAGATATGGACCACTGAAGGGAGAATCGTATGAATACTGAAAAACGTACAACGCAGAGGCTGGTCTGTTCGACGGCCGTCGCTCTCCTGATCGTCTTAGGAATCGGCAGAGCGGTCAATGCGGAAGTGAAACTTCCATCCATATTCGGTGAGCATATGGTCCTGCAACAGGGGCAACAGAATCGCGTCTGGGGATGGGCCGACAAAGGCGAGAAGGTCGAAGTCACGATCGCCGGTCAAACTCACAAGGCTGTCGCCAATGATATCGGCTACTGGTTGGTGAAACTGGATCCCTTGGGTTCCGGTGGCCCATATCAGATGACGTTAAGAGGAAAGAATACAATCACCTTCGGCGACGTCTTAGTCGGGGAAGTCTGGGTCTGTTCGGGTCAGTCTAACATGGCGTGGCCCGTTCAAGCTGCTCGAGATTCCGATCTTGAAATCCGCACTGCAAATTTTCCGAGAATCCGCCTGATCACTGTGCCTCCAGTGGGCACGCAGGAACCTCAAAGCGACTTCGAAGGCCGCTGGGAGGTCTGCAGGCCGGAGACGGTTGCCGAATTTTCTGCGGTAGGATACTTCTTCGGTAGACAACTTCATCAGACCTTAAATGTGCCGATTGGCCTGATTGACAATGCATGGGGCGGTTCCGCATGCGAGGCCTGGATTCGCCGCGATCGCTTGGAGAAGGACGATCGCTACTCTCGGTTGCTAGCCCGCTGGGCAAGGGTAGAGGAATCCTACGATCACGAACAGGAGCAGGCTGAGTATCAGGAGCGTTTGGAAGCGTGGCGAAAAGCGTCAGAAGGAGCGAAGCTATCGGGGAATGAAACTCTTTCACGGCCGCGACCACCGCGCAACCCACTCACTGGCCAGCACCGACCGTCGAACCTTTATAACGGCGTGCTCAAACCGATCATCGGTTATGGGATTCGAGGGGCTATCTGGTATCAGGGTGAGGCAAATGCTGAGAGAGCATATCAGTACAGGCATTTGTTCCCTTTGATGATTCAGAATTGGCGTGATGAGTGGAAGCGGGGTGATTTCCCGTTCTATTGGGTTCAGCTTGCCGATTTCAAGGCTGAACAACCGGGGCCGGGAGAAAGTTCCTGGGCAGAACTTCGCGAAGCACAAACGAGGACGCTGGGCAAACTGCGGAACACGGGTCAGGCCGTCATCATCGATCTTGGTGAGGGTAAGGACATACATCCAAAGAACAAACAGGATGTCGCAAAGCGTTTGGCTCGGATTGCTCTGGCTCGAAATTACGGCTTCGATATCGCCTATAAAAATCCAGCCTTCAAGTCGATGGTAAAGCGTGGGGAGAAGATTGTACTGACCTTCGACCATGTTGGAGGTGGACTGACCACGTTTGATGTGAAAGATCCGATCGGATTCTCGATCGCCGGGGAAGAGAGGCAATTCGTCTGGGCGAAGGCCAGAATTTTGGGTAAAGACCAGGTGGAGGTCTGGAGTGATCAGGTGAGAAAAGCGGTCGCCGTTCGCTATGCCTGGGCAGACAATCCGGTGTGCAACCTAACCAGCAGTGACGGACTTCCAGCCGCGCCGTTCCGCACGGACGGCTGGCCCGGCATCACTATCAACAATCACGAATAGCGCCGGGCGCTTTGTCGCAATCCGCCAGCGCTTCCTGGACTGTGTGGCACCTTTCAT
>JALLON010000147.1 GCA_027717925.1 Acidobacteria bacterium AH-259-G07
TCAGCTGCCAATAGTATCATCATTCGATGATTATCCTCGGCGTTGATCCCGGCAGTCGAGTGACCGGATACGGGGTGATCAGCGTTGAAGTGAACCACTTGCGCTGCTTGGAATACGGAGGATTCTCAGGCCTCACCAAGGGCGGGTCGGATCTTTTCTCACATCGTTTAAAGCGAATTTATGCCAAACTGAACGATTTGTTGCAGCGGCACTCGCCGGCAGTGGTTGCGGTTGAAGAGGTGTTCCATGCCGTGAATGTAAAGAGTGCACTCAAGCTGGGACACGCTCGGGGGGTGGTGCTGCTTGCCGCTGCCCAATTTGATATCCCCCTTTTTGAATATTCACCTTTAGAGGTCAAGAAGGCCGTGGTGGGTTACGGTAGGGCGGAGAAGGTCCAAATTCAGATGATGGTTCAGACGCTGCTGAACCTCAGGGAGAAACCCCAGCCACACGACGCGGCTGATGCACTCGCCATTGCCTTATGTCACGCCTTCAGTGGATCACCATGCCGGCGTAGCCGACGACCCTAGAGTGCTCTCCAGTAATTTCGCCGGAGTGAGTATGATCAACCAGCTTGGCCCCTCTGGCCCCGAGTTGGTGTGAAGCCTCAATGACGGCGATGGTCGGGCCGTAGCCGCACATGGAAATATTATGGCGATGAATGGCTTCAAAAAGTCCCATGCTGTCCAGTGCAAGGATTTTTTCGATCGCCAGTTGGTCTTTTTTTAAGGTACTTTCTGCACTCTCAAAGTGATTCATGTCTGAGCTGGAAATGAGAAGAACCGGTTCGGAAGTGTGCTTGACCACTGCCCCCAGGGCTTTTCCCAATTCCACCAAGCTCTCATAACTTTCTGTTCCGATGGTGATGGGCACAAAACTAAAATCGTTGTCCAGTAAATGCTGCAGGAAAGGGATTTGCACCTCCAAGGCATGCTCATGCTGGTGAGCCAACGGGTTTTCCTGGACAAGAGAGGAGCTCTGCACAATCTCGCGCGCCAACCCAGTATCGATCTCAACCCTACCCAGAGGAGTTTCCCAAGCTCCCTCGGACATCAGGGAAATCGGGTCCCCCAAGCCCGTGTGATTGGGACATAAGCAGATAAAGCGATGGGGAAGTTTGACAGCAGCGTAAGTGGCGCCGGCAACGGCGCCGGAGTACTCGTAGCCGGCGTGGGGAACAACGATCCCAATGGCCTTCAACTGCTTTGAAGAGAATGGGATGTGTTTTTGCAGTGAAGCGATCAACTCAGGGGGATCCGCCGGGTAAAATCGCCCAGCCACCGCCGGTTTTCTGATCATTGATCTACCGCCTGTAGGGGCGAGCCGGTGGCTCGCCCGAGCCAAACTGTGACTGAGAATGGTTCGGGCGAGCCAGCGGCTCGCCCCTACCTTCAATTAATTGCTCTCTGAGGAAAGAGTCGCCTGCTTGTTTTCCTCTCCTTGGGGTTTTGAGCTGGGTTGATATTGTCCGATTCGGACTCTGGCAGCACGAAGCAATTGTTCCCCCCAGCGAAAGCCGCCTTGCAGGACCTCGACAACGTGCTGGTCCAGGTTGGGATCATCGACGGAAACGACACCAACCGCCTCCGCTTCATGGGGGTTGAACGGTTGATGGAGCACATCCAAGGGCTCAATTCCCAGCGACTTGAGCTTACTCAAGAAGAGTTCCAGATTGAGTTTCACCCCTTCTTTTAGGCCTTCAAAACTTGAGGTCTCCTCGGCCGCCTGTAGAGCCCGCTCGAAATTATCGACGATTTCCAGAAAGTGCTGGAAGAAGTCGAACTTTTCGCGCTGCAGCCGTCTTTCCATTTCTTTGCTCAGGCGGAGGCGAAAAGCTTCGTTCTCCTCGTCCAGTGTTTTGACTTTCTCCTTAAGCTTTTGCTGAGCCAGCTCAGTTCGCGCTTTCAGTTCCTCGACAAAAGAGGGGTATTTATCGATTGGGATGGAGGCCTTCTCGATAGCGGATTCGTCCTCTACCCAAAAGCGGCGGTCCGTCACCTTAAAACGCGGCTCCTGTTTTGGTTCTGCCATTTTTTCCAGTCTTCCCTTTTCTTCTTCTTCTTCTTCTTTTTTTGTCTTATCTGGTCATGCATCTAATCGGAATGACCAGGAAAGACGTGTCATTAGACGCAATACAAAGTGGTCTCGAAGTAGTTGCTCGTCCTCCTGACCTGCTCTATTCTAGCATCATTATAGACTCACTTGATCTCGATCTGGTGCGGCTTACCTTATTGCAATAAGATTTGAGTCATTTCTTGTCAAGTCCGCCTTGTGTTCGGTGCTCTCCGATCCTATAAGAGGTACGGGGCCGTGTCTTTAAAATTTAAATTTTAGTACCAAAATTTAAATTTTAAAGACACGGCCCCTCAAGAGGAGAACCATGGATATCAATCGCTTAACTGAAAAAGTTCGAGAAGCACTAAGTACGGCTCAGACCGAAGCGCTGCAGTACAGCCATCAGCAAATTGATGTGGAGCACCTCTTGGCAGCTCTCCTGAATCAAGAACGAGGATTGGCCACCTCCATATTCAATAAGGCGGAGGTCAACCTGGAGGGACTCAAACAGCGGGTTGAAAAGGAACTTGAAGCTCTGCCCAGGCTCTCAGGTTCTTCCGGGACGCCGGACCACGTTTACGTGACCGGACGTCTCAATCTCTTACTCTCGCAGGCCGAAGAAGAAACAAAGAGGCTCAAGGATGAATACGTTTCGGTGGAGCACGTGCTGCTGGCAATGACCGACGACAACGGTGCGGTCGGACGGATTCTGAAGGAGTTCGGTGTAACTCGAGAGCGACTGATGCGGGCTCTACAGGAGGTCCGGGGCAGCCAGAGGGTGACCTCACAAAACCCGGAGGCAACCTATGAAGCTTTGGAGCGTTACGGCCGCGATCTAACTCACCTGGCGAGCCGGGGAAAGTTGGATCCTGTCATTGGTCGTGATGAGGAAATTCGCCGCATCATGCAGGTCTTGTCTCGACGCAGGAAAAATAACCCGGTTTTGATCGGGGATCCGGGAGTGGGTAAGACCGCGATTGTGGAAGGGTTGGCGCAGCGGATTTCGCGAGGAGATATACCGGAAGGATTGAAGAACAAGCGCATTGTGGCTCTGGACATGGGCGCCTTGATCGCGGGCGCCAAATATCGAGGCGAGTTTGAGGAGAGACTGAAGGCGGTACTAAAGGAGGTCCAGTCGGAAGGCGCAGTTATCCTCTTCATTGATGAGTTACACACTGTCGTCGGGGCGGGGAAGGCCGAAGGCGCCATGGATGCCGGTAATCTCCTCAAACCCATGCTGGCTCGTGGAGAGCTCCACTGCATCGGTGCCACCACCCTTGACGAATACCGCAAACATCTTGAAAAGGATGGGGCCTTGGAGCGACGCTTCCAACCGGTTGTGGTCAACCAGCCTTCAGTGGAAGACACCATTTCTATCTTGCGCGGATTGAGTAAACGCTACGAGGTGCACCATGGGGTCCGGATCAAGGATTCTGCACTGGTGGCTGCTGCGGTCCTCTCCAATCGCTATATTGCGGATCGTTTTCTTCCCGATAAGGCCATTGACCTGGTTGATGAGGCCGCCGCCAAACTGCGTACCGAGATGGACTCGATGCCCTCGGAGCTGGATGAGGTGCTGCGTCGAGTGATGCAGCTGGAGATTGAACGAGAAGCACTGAAGAGGGAAAAGGATAAAGCCTCCAAGGATCGCCTGGCCAAACTGGAGAAAGAGTTGGCCGATCTCAAAGCTCAGGCCGATACACTTCAGGCCCAGTGGCAGGCGGAAAAAGACACGGTTCAGCGTTTTCGTTCAATTCGTGAACAGATGGAGACGACTGAAATCGAAATCGAGCAGGCCGAACGCCAGTATGATCTGAACCGGGCCGCCGAGCTGAAGTACGGCAAGTTGGCACAGTTGCAGCGCCGGCTCAAGGAAGAAGAGACGCTCCTGATGAAGAAGCAAAAAGAAAGCCGGCTGCTCAAGGAAGAAGTGGATGATGAGGACATCGCTGAGGTGGTCAGCCGCTGGACCAGCATACCCGTCTCCAGGCTGCTGGAAGGGGAAATGCAAAAACTGCTCCATCTAGAAGAGGAACTTCACCGGCGTGTGGTGGGTCAGGATGAAGCAGTCACGGCGGTAGCGGAAGCGGTGATTCGAGCTCGCTCGGGTCTCAAAGATCCGAACCGTCCTATTGGAAGCTTCATCTTTTTAGGTCCCACTGGCGTGGGCAAGACCGAGCTGGGAGGAGCGCTGGCCCAATTCCTGTTCGATGACGATCGTGCCATGGTTCGACTCGACATGTCCGAGTATCAGGAAAAACATACCGTCTCCCGGTTGATTGGTGCCCCTCCAGGCTACGTGGGCTACGAGGAGGGCGGCCAGCTCACCGAGGCGGTCAGACGCCGTCCCTATTCGGTGATCCTCCTGGATGAGATCGAAAAAGCTCACTATGACGTCTTCAATACCCTCTTGCAGGTTCTGGACGATGGACGGCTAACGGACGGCAAGGGAAGATCCGTGGACTTCAAGAACACCATTGTGATCATGACTTCCAATATGGGAAGCCGGCGCATTCTTGAGTATTCGGGTGCCTTCGAGGGTCAGGAGTATGAGCGGATGAAAAAGGCCGTCCTGGAGGAGCTGAGACGTCACTTCCGGCCTGAATTTCTGAACCGGGTCGATGAAGTCATTGTTTTCCATTCCCTTTCCCAGGAGCACCTGAAGGAGATCGTCGAAATCCAGTTGGGCCATTTGCGCTCCCGTCTGAAGGATCGAAAGATCCGGCTCGAGTTGGGAGACGAGGCGCGTGCTTTCCTGGTGCGGGTTGGTTATGACCCGAACTTCGGTGCGCGACCCTTGAAGCGAGCCATTCAAAAAGAGGTCGAAAATCCGCTGGCTCACCTCCTCCTTCGGGGAGAAGTCGCCGAGGGTCACACTGTCCTCGTCGATTACAATCCTTCCAGGAACGAATTAACCTTCACGCCCCAGGAAGTCGCAGCCGCAGAAGAAGTGGAATCCCCCGTGCGGTCCTAAGAGCCGCGACTGTCAGAGGGTGTCGCAAAAACGGGCCTTATTCAGTCTAACGCTTTGGTTGGATCGTCCATGAGATTTGAACTAAAGTCTCGAGCTGCTGGAACTCGGGATCTCCTGTGACAATAGGCATTTGTAGGCGCTGGGCTGTCGCGGCTGCAAATGCATCAGCATAGGCGATTGGATGCTCGGCCTTGATTTCAGCTGCTGCTTTGACCACTTCCTGCGAAACCGGCTCAATCGAGATAGGGAAAGCTTCAATGCGGCTGAGGATATCCTCACTCGCCTCTTTACCCTTTCCACGTTTTGTAATGTAAAGAATCTCACCCCAATTGATCAGAGACAGATGAAGGGTGATCAGTTTTTCCTCAGCCTGGAGAAGAAGATCTCGAACGTGTTCTCCTCCAGCCTCTTTCTCAAAAAATGCCAGAAGAGCATGAGAGTCGAGCAGATACCCATGAATCTTATTGCTTCGCCTCACGCTTTCGCTCCTCTTCGAGACCCTTCAACACTGATCGACCAGCGTGCTTCTTGAGGATCCCGAACGATTCCTCGATGAGCGATTTCCCCAAGGGCCTTACAATGATGACCCCATCGCCGTCGAGGATGCTCACTTTTGTGCCCTTTTCGATACCGTATTTCTTTCTCAGAGCCGCTGGGATGACGATTTGTCCCTTCGGAGTTGTCGTGGAAATAGCCATATACCCTCCCTGATCCTGTTATAACAATTTGAAGTTAAGCATAACAAAAGATCTAACGTACTGCCTAGTTTGACCTGTTCAGCTTGATTGGGCGCATGAGCCAGTTCGGTTTTTCTTAGGTCCTCGTCAGTTAAGGTGCGAAAATATTTTTAATGGCACCAAAAGCGCGCTATATCGAGGGATTCTATTGAGCAATAAGGATTGTATCCGGAATGCTGTTCAAGACCGCTGCAACCGACAAACGCCGTGCCTTTTCACCGCACTCCGGATACAATCCTTATTGTTAGGCACACCACGGACGAGAGATGCAGCGAAGCAATTGAGGATGAGCATGAGCAAGGATTCGGATGGCAGTACGCCTCTGCCACGGCTTTGCACAGAGCTTGCAGCCTGGTGGCCCCTGCTCTCCCCGCCCTCTCTTCAGTCTTTGATGGGAGCGAGGCGGTTCTTTTGTTGTGATCGGTGATAGCTCTGACGGCACCGCATCTTGGGGCTGTCGGTAGGTTTCTGTAACATGGATGAGCAGTTAGAATTCCTTAAGCAGATCGCGGCCCGTCTGGAGTCCGAGGGTATCTCATACATGATGACGGGTTCGATGCTCGGCAGCTTATCGAGTCGGTGGCCGATCTGGACTGGCCCTATCTTGAGACGTGGGCCAAATCGCTCGGGGTCAAGGATCTATTGGATCGTGTGAGAACGGGATGAGGGATACACCAACAACGGTTGAGGCAAAGTTCCGAGAGATGATCTTGGCGCGGTCGCCAGCGGAGCGTTTGGCCATGGCTTGCCAGATGTTTGCAACGGGCAAGGCACTAATTGGTGCTGGTCTTGTGCAGGAGTACGGCCATCTAGAGCGCAGAGAACTTCGCCGGCATATCTTCCTCAGACTCTACGGGCAGGACTTTCCCGAAAC
>JALLON010000148.1 GCA_027717925.1 Acidobacteria bacterium AH-259-G07
GAACCAGGTTCTCTTCACCCACCATATCAAGCAGGATAAGAGTGGAAATCTTATGCAGTTGCCGGCGGAGTTTGAGCATCTTTACAAACTCACGGCTCCCGTAAAGACTGTCAGCACTGGTCCAGTCTAGAAACGCTTCCTCTCCATCGAAGAAGACAAACCACAGTGTATAGTCTGTGGGGTTCTCCTGCGCCACAATTCGGGCCAGCTCCAGCAGCAAACCGCTGCTCGATCCACTGTCATTGGCACCGACGAAGGGGAAATCTTCAAAATACTTGCTGTCGTAGTGGCTGGCCAGGATGATGACCGACTCGCGCTCTCCTTTGGCTGTTGCCCAGATGTTCGTCATTTCAAGTCGGCCCAGGGGGGTCACCGGATGAAAGGTGTGGGTGCGGACTTCCAGACCATATGATTTCAGCTCATCCGTGATGTAAGCGCCCACCTTTTTTTGTGCTTCACTGCCGGGAGGGTGGGGGCCGTAAGCGACGATCTTTTCCACATGGCGCATGACTCTTTCAGCGTCTATCCGATTGGTCTCTGCGGATGTGCCAAGGCAAGAGACGGAAAATGAAAGGAGGAGGAGGAAGAGGGAGAGCTTGGATCTCTGCATTATGACAACTGTTTACTACTCCCTTTCAGAGGACCTTTGTCCCGCGAATCACACGAATGAGCGCGAATGACGCGGACCGGGGTAAATTACATCTGACCTTTCCCCGAAATTGCAAAGTCCCTATCGCTGTGTTACATTTCTGATCTTCAAAATATACCCCAGGAAGGGCCATTTATGAAGGTATTCGAAAGCGAAAACATCCGGAACATCGCGTTTGTAGGTCATGGGGATTCAGGAAAGACTTCGCTGGCCAGTGCACTCCTTTACTCGGCCGGGGCGGTCAACCGTCTGGGCAGTGTAGAAGAAGGGAACACCGTCACTGACTTTGATGAGGACGAGACTGAACGCAAAATCACCATCAGCACCGCCTTGGCTAACTTTGAATGGAAAGGGAACAAGGTCAACGTCCTGGATACGCCCGGCTATCGGACCTTCATTCTGGATGCCAAAGCGTCCGTAGTGGGTGCCGAAACCGCTGTGGTGGTAGTGGACGCTGTCGCTGGGGTGGAGGTCCAGACGGAGCTCGCCTGGTCCTTTGCCGAAGAATTCAAACTCCCTCGAGCGGTTGTCCTAAATAAGTTGGATCGGGATCGGGCCAGCTTCGGTCGAAGCCTTGAGTCCTTGCACAATGCTTTTGGACGCGCCGTGATTCCGGTTCAGCTCCCCATCGGAGAAGAGAAGGACTTTCGAGGCATCGTCGATCTGGTTCGGAACAAGGCATATGTTTACGACAAGGACGCGGCCGGAAGTTTCAAGGAAGAGACCATTCCAGATGAGCTTCAGTCCGAAGTGGGGCAGCGGCGAGAAGAGCTCATCGAAATGGTTGCCGAGAACGACGATGAGCTCATGGAAAAGTTTTTCGAAAACGAAACCCTGTCCGATGAAGAAATGCTTTCGGGACTGCGCAAAGCGTTTCAGGCCCAGGCCATCTTCCCCATTTTTTGTGTTGCCTCCACTAGTAACATTGGCGTCAAGCAGCTGCTGGATTGGATCTTGGAATTGTTTCCCAATCCACTCGAGCGTGGACCCGTCCCTCTCATCGATTCGGAGAGCAGGGAAGAAAAAGAATTCCGGATTCAAGAAGAAGGACCTACTGCGGCTTTTGTGTTTAAGACGCTGGCGGATCCGTTCGCCGGTCGAATCAATTTAATCAAGGTCCTTTCGGGAACCCTCAAGTCCGACTCGAGCTTGAGAAACTTCAGCAGCAACGGAGACGAGCGTCTCGGTACCCTACAGGTGATGCAGGGCAAAGCCCACGAGGCTATTCCGGAAGCTCACGCCGGGGACATCTGCGCTGTTTTGAAACTCAAGGAGACCAACACCGGAGACACCCTGGCCGAGCGTTCCTTTAAGGGCATCTTCAAGAAGGTTGAGTTTCCGGAGCCCGCCATCAGCTTCGCCATTGAGCCCAAGACGCGGGGGGACGAGGATAAAATGAGTAATGCCATCTCGCGGATGCTTGAAGAGGATCCTTCCCTCCGCTTCCGGCGAGATCCCCAGACCAGAGAGTTCCTCCTGTCCGGAAGCGGCCAGCTCCATGTCGAAGTTGCAGTAGGCAAGCTGAAGAAGAAGTTCGGGGTTGAGGTCGTCTTGAAAACTCCGAAGGTTCCCTATCGCGAGACTATTACCGGTAAGGCACAGGTACAGGGAAAGCACAAGAAACAGACTGGCGGCCACGGTCAGTATGGAGACTGCAAGATTAAGATGGAGTCATTGTCCAGAGGTGAAGGATTTGAGTTTGTAAACGAGATCTTCGGCGGTGCCATTCCTCGAAATTACATCCCCGCAGTGGAGAAGGGGATTGTGGAAGCTGCCCAAAAGGGCTTCTTGGCGGGCTATCCGGTGGTGGACTTCAAAGTGGTACTTTACGACGGAAGCTACCACGATGTTGACTCTTCGGACATGGCCTTCAAGATCGCCGGCTCCCTGGCCTTTAAAAAAGCCATGCAGGAAGCCAAGCCGGTGCTGCTCGAGCCGATCATGAACGTTGAAGTCTACGCTCCGGAAGAGAACGCGGGGGACCTCATGGGGGATCTCAACGGTCGGCGCGGCCGTATCCTGGGGATGGATGTCAAGGGAAGCACACAGGTGATTAGCGCACAAGTCCCCTTGGCAGAGATGCTCAACTACGCGCCGACATTGACCTCTTTGACCGGAGGACGAGGGAGTTTCCACATGGGACACTGCCGCTACGAGATCGTGCCAGCCCCCCTGGCTGAGCGCATCATTGCGGAAGCGCAGCGGCAAAAAGAAGAAAAAAGCGCCTGATTTCGTGCTTTCGTGCTTTCGTGCTTTCGTGCTGTCGTTTTTCTAATTGGGTGACTAATTGGCGACAACTAATTGGGCAACTAATTGGGACTCCTAATTGGGGAGACTCCTAATTGGGGACTCCTAATTGGGGACAGACACCAATTTGACTTCTCCAATTTATCCACGATGGCACGACATCACCATCACGAAATCACGAACTCACGATAGCACGACAGCGTGAACTTTCGAAAGCAGGAACGCTATGTTCCCACGACTAATCGATCTTGGACCAATCACGCTTCACAGTTACGGGCTGCTCCTCGCTGCAGCCTTCCTGGTTTCGATCGGGCTGGTCTCGCGTTTGGCCAAGGAAAGTGTGCTGCGCAATCGGGCCTGGGATCTGGGGTTTATTATCATCGTTTCTGCTGTGCTGGGGGCCAAACTTCTTCTCGTGTTGACTGACCTTGATGGCTATCTCCAGCGGCCTTCCCGTTTGCTTTCGCTGGAATTTTGGCAAGCGGGCGGTGTGTATTACGGAGGCTTCATCGGTGCCGTCGTCGGTATCGCAACATATATTTGGAGATCCCCCGATCTGAAGTTCTTGACGGTGGCCGATGCTGCTGCTCCGGCCATTGCACTGGGACAATCGATTGGTCGGTTGGGCTGTTTTGCCGCGGGTTGTGACTATGGCAAACCGGCGAATCTGCCGTGGGCCGTGACCTTTACCAGCGAGTACGCCCATAAATATATCGGGGTTCCGATCCACGTGCCCCTGCATCCTGCTCAGCTCTATGAGTCCTTGACGACGTTTTTCCTCTTTTGGGTCCTGCTTTGGATTTACAAAAACAAGCGCTTTGCCGGTCAGGTCTTCTGTTTATACCTGGTGCTCTATGGAGCGGCTCGCTTTGGTCTGGAATTTTTCCGTGGAGACGTGGATCGCGGATTTGTGTTCGGTGGGTTGCTTTCTACCTCGCAGTTCATCAGTCTTCTGATCTTTCCCGCCGGGATTGTCGCTTACTTTTATTTCCGTAGCCGGTCTCTCCGAAGATCTGGCGGTGTCTGAAAATATTTTCCTGCAAGTCAGCGCACATGACGTCCGACAAAGGCTTGACGTCTTCCTGTCGCAGAAGCTTGAGCAGGTCAGCCGCAGCGCGATCCAGCGCTGGATCGAATTGGGTCATGTGACAGTTGAGGGAGAACGGCGTAAGGCGAATTATGTGCTGAAACAGGGCCAGCAAATCACAGTCGTCCCTCCGCCGCCGGAGCCTGTAGAGCTGGTTGCCGAACCGATCCCCGTGAAGATCGTCTACGAGGATGACGTGCTGGTGGTGGTGGACAAACCTGCAGGAATGGTGGTTCATCCCGGCGCAGGAAATCGGCGGGGGACTCTCGCAAACGCGCTGTTTCACCATTTTCGAGAGATCAGCCGTGTTGACACGATCCGCCCCGGAATCGTGCACCGATTGGATAAGGCCACTTCCGGTTTGCTGGTGGTGGCCAAGAATGATCACGCCCACGATTTCCTGTCGCGCCAATTCAAGGCACGGCAAGTCGAAAAGCGTTATCTGACACTGGTTCATGGACGATTAAAAGAAAAGGAAGGTGTTGTGGATGTCTCTATCGGACGTGATCCCTGGGCGCGCACCAGGATTTCCACACGCAGCCGCCGCCGGCGCCAGGCTCTCACGGAATATCACGTGATCCGTTACTACTCCGATTTCACCTATGTTCGGGCTCACCCCCACACCGGGCGAACCCACCAAATACGAGTGCATTTTCAGCACCTCGGACACCCTGTCGTGGGGGATGAGACCTACGGCAGGAAGGTGGCTCAGCATCTGAAAGATCCGTCCCTGATTTTACTCATCAAGAATCTCGGGAGACACTTTCTTCACGCCCACTTTCTCGCTTTTGTTCATCCCGATACCAAACAAAGAGCCTCCTTTGAGACACCATTGCCTCCTGAGCTTGCCGAGTTCTTGTCGGGTTTGGGATAATATCTGCTCGATGCATATCGTCACCTCCAAGTGTCTGGCATTACTGTTGGCCCCCTCTTTTCTTTTCACCGCTCTGGTGGCGCAGAGCAACAGCGATGAACGGCGGCAGCAGCAGCCTCCCTTTAGAGTCGAGGTGGAAGCGGTCAACGTGTTGGTGGCGGTTCACGACAAGAAGACACGAAAGTTTGTGACGGACCTGAGCGAGGAGGACTTCGAGATCTATGAGGATGGAGTGCTGCAGGAAATCACCAACTTTGCCCAGGAGACCAATCTTGCTCTAACGATTGCTCTTTGCGTAGACACCAGCGCCAGCGTGAAACTCAAGCTGGATTTCGAAAAGGACGCAGCCACCGATTTTCTCTACTCCGTCATGCGGCCTATTGACAGGGCGCTGCTTGTGGAATTCGACACCGGAGTGACCATGCTTCACGATTTCACTTCGAATCCCAACGATCTGGTCCGAGGGATCGAGTCACTGAAAGCAGGAGGAGGAACTTCTCTCTACGACGCAATCTATGTGGTGGCGGAACAGAAAATGCTAGGGGAGGCGGGACGCAAAATTGTGGTCCTTCTCACTGACGGAGCCGATCTCACCAGCAAGCATACTTTTGAGGAAATGTTGCGCATGGCCTACCAGGCGGAGATCACGGTCTATGCCATCAGCACCACTCGCTTCGGTGCCGACATTGATCATGAGGGAGACAATGCCCTCAGACAGCTGACGGAAAGTACCGGAGGAAGGGCGTTCTTCGCCTATTCCACCAAACAGCTCGCTTCCGCTTTTGAGGAGATCGACCAGGAGCTGCGCAGCCAATACAACCTGGCCTACGTTCCTGCTGACAAGGCAAGAGATGGCGCTTTCCGCGAGATCAAGGTAAAGGTTGCCCGGGGTAATATCAGGATGCGCCATCGCAAAGGCTATTTCGCGCCGCTGCCCCGGGGCTTATAAGCCTCAGCTATCTTCCGATATTTCTCTGCTTCCTTCAATTTGCTCCGTTTGGCAAAGCCAGTGGATAGAATGGTAGCTTTTCTGACGATCTCGCGGGCTGTCCACAGTTTTTGCTGCGGTGTGAGGCGTCCCGAGCAGTAAATCTTGATTAAGGCTTGAACGCGGTAGCGGTCCATTCCCCATAAGCTCCGTGACAGCTGATCAGGATGTCCCCCCACCTTGACAATCAGTGGCTCTTTTAGAAGGAAGATGGGCCGCCGAGATAACACTCTCAGCCACATCTCGTAGTCCTCGCAAACGGGAAAATTCTCGTCAAAGAGGCCTTCCTCTTCGAAAACACGGCGGTGAAGAAGGACCGAGCTGGGGCTAATGATACACAGGGGAAGAGCGCGATGGTAGATCCATCCACAGTACTTGCGATGGATCTTCTTGGGATTGACCCGCCTGCCGCGGCGAACCCAGATCTCATCGGTGTAGATCACCTGGTAGTTCGGATGGCGTTCCAGTTCCTCCACTTGCCGCTGCAGCTTGTGAGGCTGCCAATGATCGTCGCTGTCCAAAAAACAAATCCAGGGGAAAGGTGCCCGGCGGATTCCGGTATTCCGGGCCGAACTCACCCCGCAGTGTTTTTGGAAGATGTAGTGTATACGCTTGTCCCGAAACTTTTGCACGCTTTGCCGGCTCTCGTCACTGGATCCATCATCCACAACAATGAGCTCCCAGTCCTGGAAGGTCTGCTCGACGACTGAGCGGATGGCCTGCACAAGAAACTCCCGCCGGTTGAAGGTCGGAATGATAATGCTGATCAA
>JALLON010000149.1 GCA_027717925.1 Acidobacteria bacterium AH-259-G07
TCTGGCTGCTGGCAGAAGGCAGCGACAAGAACGCCAACAGAGAGATAACAAGGATTTTTCGATGCACCGAGCTCCTCCGTAAGAACTTCACCTGATGTTACCACGATTCTGAAAAAATGGGGAAATTTTCTTCACTCTGACGCACCTGGAAAGAGCAGAAAATTGAGGCTCCAACACGGCCGGGAGTGTCAGAGGGTGTCGCAAAGCCTGTCATTTTCGGGCTGTAGGGGCGGGCCGGTGGTCCGCCCGAACCGAACATTTGGCATCGCGCGATCGGCTCGGGCGAGCCACCGGCTCGCCCCTACCGGGCCACAGAGCGCCGGCCCCTACCGGGCCACCGGGCGCCGGCCCTACACAAGGCAAAAAAAGGCGGGCACAGGGTTTGGGGACCCCGTGCCCGCGCAGTGAACAACCTCCGATCTTAGAATCTAGAAGGTCAACTTCAGTCCGAATCGGATCACACGTGCAGGAGAATTTGAAGTGGTACTTGTAATGTAAAAGAAGGAACTCGAGTTGGCACTTGTGTTCGGATTGTTGAATTTTGGATTGTTGGCGAAATTGAAGGCTTCTACTCGAAACTCCAAGCCGACGTCCTCCTTCAGATCAAACTTGCGGAAGATCGACAGATCCAGATTGACCCAGGTGGGTCCACGGATGATGTTCCGTCCGGAGGTGCCGTAGCAATCATTTGCAGGACTGGTGGAAAGAACGTCCCCAGCGGCATTAAGATGCTGGCAAACCCCGTCCCTAGCTTTCCTTCTATTCGGATTATTCACATCATCGACCTGTAAAAAGGCACTCCTATCATAGTAGGGATTGCCTCGGCCAATTCCCCCCAGGGTCGCCACATCCGCCTTGACCTGGTCGGCTGTCTGGGTGTTCCTGCTGGCCTGCAGTGAGCCACTAGAGGCACGGATTCTACGCGGAGTCTGCTCGTTCACGGAGAAGATCCCATTGATCTGCCAACCGCGCAGCAGGAAGTTGCCAACTCCATCGCCTTGCCCAAAAGGCAGCTCATATAGGGCGGCGAAATTTAACATGTGAGGGCGGTTGTAGCCAGTTTGAGAACGGTTTCGGCTAACGATCGTAGGATCATTCCAGATCAGACCAGCCCATCCGTCATCATTGGTCATGCTGATGGCCCTGGAATAGGTGTAGGCACCTTTCACGAATAACCCGTTGACGAAACGGCGATTGACGGCGACCTGCAGGGAATGATAGTTGCCACTCAACCAACCATTCCAAAACAGAGTGCTAGCAGTACGGTCAGGAAACTTTACCCTTAGCAGGCGACCCGCACTTCCTGTGCCGGGCGGAGCCCAGTTCAATTGACGGTCGGCCAGCTGGTGAACGGTCTGCGTACCCACGTATCCAGTCGAGACCACAAAGTCTGCCGGCAGCTTCCGCTCGTACATGACATTCCAAGACTGGATATAGCCTCTGGTAAGCTTGTCCGGAGGCATACTTCTCTGGGTCACAAATCCCGGCAAATCGACGACCCCTGCACCTAAATCAGGTCCGACAAAGAGCGGGATTCCATCTACATCAAGGTTCCTGAAGGGATCAAATGAATCGGCCCCATCAAAATCACCCGCGACCGTCAGTGGATAGAAACCCCGAAGGGGTCGGCCGAACGGGAGTGGGTCGTTAGTAATACCGTAACCCATCCGAAAGACGTCCTTGTCGGTCAAACGATAGGCGAAACCAAGCCGCGGAGCAAGAAGCGAATTGCTGACTTCGATATTGTTGCTTAGGGAGAGCTTCATGGTATCGAAATCGAGCTGCTCCATGGGCCGATCTGCACGGGTGACGAGGGGATAGTACTCCCAGCGCAAGCCCAGTGTCAGCGTCAGTTTCGGGGTCGCCTGCCAGCGGTCACGAAAATACCAGGCATGCTGCCACTCGCGCGTGGTCATCTCCTCCCACTGAAGGCTCTTACGGATACGCGACGGCTGTCCCACCAGAAAGGCCGCATAAGCATTCTGGTCGGTGCCCGCGGTGCCCTCTTTTGTAGCGGTAATTGATCGGCCGAAGTCGAACCTTCCCCGAGGTCCACCGCCGATTTCAGGCTGCCAGTGAGTGAGGTTAAGCTTCACCACGTCGTATCCAAATCTGAACTCGTGATTGCTCCTGATCCAGCTGAAGTTGTGGGTAAAGGTGTAACTGTCTTCGTCGCGAAAGATCGGACTCCAGCCATCAACCTGACCAAAACTCGTGAAGCCCGATATGCTGAAGCGGGGTATTCCTCCACATCGGCCCTCAGGACAAGATTGAGGGTCAGTGGCGTTGGTGCCGGGGATGCCCAACACGTCCTGACCGAAGTTGCCAAGATCGAGGTCAGCCGGAAGTACCTGCTGGTCCATGTCGGTCAGGCCCCAGTTTCCGTCGATCAGGAAGGTGGGCGAGAGCGTCCAGTTATGGCCGAAACCGTATACTATGATATCAGTCAATCCTTCACCGTCACCGCCACCTCCAATAGCGCCTCCGCCGCCCGGTCCAAATTTAGAGCCTTTTGCGACAGTGGCATCCATCCAACTCCATTTACCCCAGATTCTGTGCTCATCGCTCCGATACCAGTCGATCTTGATGTCGGTGTTGTAACGGTCCAGTACTTGCGTCCCGGATACCTGATGGTTACTGGTCAGTCCGCCTAGGTTGGGAAGTGGCATCAGGTCCTGCATCTTCAGGGCAGCCGAGCTCATCCGATTGGCCGGGATTTGATTGTTTGGAAAGGGCGTACGGCCCGTTCCATCCACTCCAGTCAACGGATCGTAAATGGTCGTGCTGAAAGAACTGAAGTCTCCGGCTCGTTGTTCTGCAGTCGCTACAGTTGAGGTGCTTGTGCGGGCAATACGTTCCAGGGTCGCTTCGAAGCCGCCGAAGAAAAACAGCTTGTCCTGCACAATGGGCCCACCGACGGCAAACCCATCGATATTCCGTTTGCCGACGGGCTTGTCGCCCACTAAGAAAAAGTCCTTGGCACTGACGGCACTATTCTCGTGCAAGGCAAATACGGTGCCGTGAAAATCATTGGTCCCCGACTTGGTAATAAGCGTGGTTGCGGCCCCACCCGCGAAGCCCTGCTCAGCATCAAAGTTATTGGTTGAGATGTTGACCTCCTCGATCGTCTCCGCCGGTGGAACATAACCTGTGTGGTGGGGCAGCCAGATGTTGATGCTCTGGGAGCCATCGATGCGCGTATTGTTGTTGTTGCGGGCGGTTCCATTGATGTTGGTGCTCAGTGCCCGAGCCGGTGTGTCCGTGACCGCGTTCTGAAAACGTGCCGGCGTGGCACCCGGAGACAGGTTGATCAGAGTCTGGTAATTGCGGTAGGCGCCAAGGGGCAGATCCGTGATTTCTCTGGTTTCCAGCCGAGTGTGAACGTCGGTTGTGTCAGTCTGGAGAGCTGTGACTGCTGCAGAGACCGTGACCTGCTCGGTGATTTCACCGACCTGCAAGGTGACGTCTTCACGGGTCACATCACCGACCGTAATAGATACATTCTGCGCTACATACTCCCTAAAACCCGTCAGACTGACCGTCAAGGTGTAGGTCCCTCTGGGAACATTTAGAAGGGAGTAAGTGCCAGTGTCACCTGTGATGGTCGACTGGGTGTAGTTCGTATCGACATTGATAACGGTCACTTCGGCACCCGGGATGGCGCCACCGGTGACGTCCACGACATTACCCAAAATTGCGCCGTACAGCGCCTGTGCATGGATCCTCGTCGGAGCGATCCAACTCAACGCCAGGACTAGACATAGCCCAAACAGCGTCAAATACATTGGTGGTGTCTTAAATATTTTGATCATTGATCCTCCTTCCTTGGACCCTTTTCAGGGCCAGGTTCATAAAAAACGTAAACGAATAATAATGAAACAAAATGGTACAAAACCATGAGGTGAAAATCTACCCCCGAAAACACATTCGCAATATCCGTTCCACTAACCTCAAAAGGAAGAGAGGAAATAATCATCAAGGCCGAAACCATTTATGATGCTTAGGTTACGCTTCACCACGAATTTGCTCCTGGAAAATGTGACGAAGAGCGTAGTTCAAAAATTTGGATTTCCACCCCCATTAATCCAATTTTTTGAATAGCCGAGGACCTTCACATTGCCTTCTGGTTAGTAGGATCATTCAAAAATTTATGCAAGGGTGCGTCGTAGGGGCGAGCCGCTGGCTCGCCCGAAGTGTTCTCGCTGCGTGTCCGGTTCGGGCGGGCCACCGACCCGCCCCTACCTCCGGCTGTCAGGCCAAGGCTGGCCGGTCTTTCGCGTGAGGGTGATTACCGAGTCCGCCTTGACGTTTCGCCACATTTCCTTATCCCCGGAAGGCCACTGAACCAGAACTGCCTCGATGCCGGCGTCCGATCCCAAGCCAAAGTGGACTCGATCATCGTTCACACTCAGGTAGCTGCCGCCCTTTCGGGATCTGCGCCACAGCGTTTTCCGGTTTTTCCTCACCACAGCCACCCGGGCACCCGCGGTGATGGCCCCCCGAAGACGGACTTCCAGCCAGTGTCGTGCGGACCCGAGCTGGTTAAGAAAAAGACGAACCGGCCCTTTATTATTGGTCATAACGATATCGATATCCCCGTCATTGTCAATATCGCCAAAGGCGGCTCCACGACTGACTTCAGAGAGTTGGAAGGCCGGACCCGCTACCTCTGAAGTCTCTTGAAACGTACCGTTACCCTGATTACGGACAAGCTGGTTCTTCTGATGATATGGATAAGGTGTTCCTCTCAGTGCTTCCAGATTCCTCACAGCCCCATTTGCGATGAAGAGGTCTAAATTGCCATCATTATCATAATCCAACCATTCCGTTCCAAAGCCGGTGTAGGCGAAACTGAGGCCGCCTAAACCGGTTTGGATAGTTTCGTCATGAAAGTCACCGGAACCATCATTGGCATATAGGGTATTTGTTTCCATCGTGAGGTGAGTCATAAAAAGATCTTCATCACCGTCGTTATCGAAGTCTCCTGCTGCCACACCCATGCTTCCCTCGGGAGCCCCTTCTGCATTGTAGGCCGCACCCGCCATTAAGGCATTTTCTTCAAAGGTGCCATCGCCATTATTGACCCAAAGGTGATTCTCGGCTCCGTCATTGGCTACGTAAATATCGATCCAGCCATCTGAGTTGAAGTCAGCAACGGTAACCCCCAGACCGGGTCCAATGGCTGCGCCGATCCCGGACAACTCGGTGACGTCGACAAATTTCCCTTCACCTTCATTGCGAAACAGGCGGTCTGGTAGAGGTCGGTATAGGTTGGGATTACAGTAGTCGGGAGCGCTGAGGGCGTCGTAGCATTTCTTGTTTCCGGCCAATGTGAAATCGATGTAATTCAGGAGGAAAAGGTCGAGATCCCCGTCTCGATCATAGTCAAGAAAAGCGGCACTGGTGCTCCAGCGAACCTCATCAGTTCCAGATTCGGCGGTTACATCAGTGAATGTTCCATCCCCGTTGTTTTGGTACAAGACGTTCGGTCCGAAATTTGTGATGTAAAGATCAAGATCTCCGTCCTTGTCGTAATCACCCACGGCGACACCCATCCCATATCCTTCGTACCCCACACCGGCCTTCTCGGTTACGTCCGTGAAGCTCAGCCGCCGGCCGCCGGAGTTCTCTAGATCGATCAGGTCGTTGCGAAAGAGCCTATTGACGAGGCGCTGGCCCCGGGGCAGTGGTTGAATACTCTGGGCCAAACTCTTTTTCGGATGCAACAGGTTACCCTGGAGAAGATAGACGTCCAAATCACCGTCGCCGTCGTAGTCAAAAAGCGCGACTCCGGGCCCCATGATTTCAGGAAGGTAGAATTCTCCTGTTGCCCCGATAAAGTGGTGGAACTTTAAACCGACCGAGTCGGCCACTTCCCGAAAGGTTGGGGCTTGGGAGCTTTGGCCCAGCAAAGCAATAAACGCGCTGAAAACCGCTAAGGACGTCCAAACCGTTTTCAGCAACCGAAAAGATATTTCAGCTCGGCTTTGAGCAAAGAAATTCAGGTGACACCTCATGGAGGCTTTACTGCCTTTTGCAGATTCTGAAGATCCTTCTCAATCTGCTCCGCTAATTGCGCCTGTCCCAATTGAATGGCCCGTTGTTTTGCACTCTGAGCATAATCGAGAGCTTTCTTCAGTTCCCCCGTCCGAACGTAGGCGGCCGCGAGTGCGTACATGAAGCGCGCCGTATTTTCGTCCTCGGGTGTCAGAATTTTCGAAAACTGTTCGATGGCTTCCTTGTTTTTCCCCAAAGCAACAAGCGTACGACCAAAGTTAAAGCGAGCCAGCCGGTAACTGGGATCGTTGTTCAAGGCTTCACGGTAGTGTTTAACGGCTTCTTCCAATTTCCCTTCGCTTTCCAGCATGCGGCCCAGATTGTTGTGAGCATGGGCAAAATGAGGATTGATCCCGAGAGCTTTTCGAAAGGCTTCAGCGGCCTCCTTATGGCGGCCTTGCATACTCAATAGCACTCCGAAATTGTAATGGCTCTCAGCCAGGTTCGGATTGATTTCGAGTGACTTTCCGTAATGGAGTTCGGCCTT
>JALLON010000015.1 GCA_027717925.1 Acidobacteria bacterium AH-259-G07
GCAGCAGATCGGCAGTCGACCTCTGGGTTTGCTGCAACAGCGCTTCGTAGGTCAACAGCCACATATTGCCTGTATAACCGAGAAGTATGGAAAACTCTGTCCGGATTCGCTCAGTATACTCTCTCACCTCCCAATCTTCGATGTCTTCGTTGCTTATGCTCAATTTACGCAGTTGATCAAAATGAAGGGAGACCATCCGATCCCGCGGATCACGTAGTATACAGATCTTGTTGACCTGAGGACACAGCTTATCTATCAGATCCAGGTAGAAAACATACTCCGGCGTCTTATCACCAACTAAGCGCTTGACCCTTTGGCGTTGGACAAAGGCGTTATAGCGACGACGAAATAAATCGAGTAGCTCATTCCGCTCAATCTGGTCAATGAGGGGAACCAAATCCATGAAAAAGCCGTCATGCTTGTGAGTGAACACGCTAGTAGACCAGGCACGCTTTGTGTCAATTTGCCCAAGCGTATCGAAAAAGTGTCCTTCCTTAACCCCCGCCGCTCCGCCCGGCCGATTTGGGAAAGAAGTGATCTCGGGATGACTATCTAACAAAGCAGTCAGCCAGTACGTGCCACATTTTTGCAAACCAATAATCAGAAAATCGGGTGGTCTATCTGAGTACCATCGCTGAGGCCACATTCCGACGCTCAGATGATGAAGCGCCTTGTTTAAGCCTAACTTATAATAAGGATATCTCAACAATTTCTTAGTAAATCCCCTCACAGCCCTTCAACGAATTTGTCCGTAGATCTGCTGAAGGTCGCCTGCACCATAATAGTGTGCTAGCAGCTCTAAATATTCCGAAAGAGGCACCACAAAAAAGAGTTCAACATACAGGGGCACCTTCTCGAAACCACTTGCACCTTTACAATAAAGGGTATGGGCTGCATTCATCCCCTTCGATTGATGTGCGTAGTCAAATATACAGTTCTGTGATTCCCACATTTGCATTAATTCATATTTCCGATCCATAACATCGGTGATATCAACCGCAACGTTGGGGCAGATCATCGTTGTAATCTCGTAAGCCCAGACTTCTGCCGCTGGCAGCACTGATATCTGACTCGCCATGCACAACAAATGATTGACCTTTCGATGATCGTTGGGGTCTTCCAAAAAGAATGGGACAAAGAGAGTATCCGGGCTGTATTCGTGAATATGCTTAGCCATTATCCCGGCGTTCTCTTCACTCAACTCGATCTCACCGCACGGGAAATCCAAGAAAATAGGCGCGGGGCTACCCAACGCTGACCACACCCTCCTCGCCTCCTCCCTTCGCAGCCCAACCGCTTCCTTTATCGTATGGCCTGGAACACCGGTTGCTCCGTCCGTTACGTAGATGCACTGAACCGACTTCCCTTCTTGTATACTGCGCAGAAAAACTCCACCTGCCCCAATGATTTCATCGTCCTGATGAGGAGCAAAGACCAGTAAGCGTTTACCCTGTGGGCAGGGCAGAAAGGAAGGTCGTAATGCACGGCGAAAACGATTTGTAGACAGCACCTGAATAGCTAGTTCGAAATCGGTCGTTCGCTTCAAAAGTTGCGCCAGCGCGAATCCCTTACTCCAATACTCCAATGCCGAACGGCGAACCAAAGAAAGACAAATCCTTCTCGATTTTCTACGAAACCACTGATTTAACCTCATTGTTGCAGAGGAACACGCCAAGTCCTTTGCTCAAGAGCAGACCCTTTTGGTTTGAGCGCACAAGCTTTCAGTGAATAAGAGTCAAGACGTTAGGTGTACTAAGCGTTATTGACGGTGACAAAGTACGTCAGGGATGTGAGACATGACAATATAGGTTATTCTGTCTTTGAGCCCAATTACGGGGTTTATCTGATTCAAAACTTTCTTTGTATGCAAATCTTATGGGCTGCGAGGCGCTCTTTTGAATCCACACTGTGCTATTACGTTCCAACTATGATCCACAAGAACAGGACCTCCCTGGCGACTTGGAAGATCTCCGATGCCAAAGAAGTCGGCCTCCGCCACCGGTAACCTCACAAGATTGTCGCACCGCGAGACAATATCATTCTCGATATTGCACAAGAATCCAACTGAATACTCACCGGGGAGTAAAGGCAACCTGGGGATCGTACAGAGCAAAGTTCCCTTAGCCGGTAAGGTAGAAAATTCTGACCCCGATCTCTTAGAAAAACATGAGAATAACGGATTACCGTTTTGATCATAAAAGGACAAGCGGATAACTACGTCTCGCAGATCACTCTGGTACGCTGTTGCGCGTCTAGGGCGACTTGAAGCTCCTGATCATACGTTCTTTCCCTGTCAGTTCGGGATGGAATCCCGTTCCGGCTGGTCCATGCCTCCTATGACTAACTTAGTGCAAACTTGGCGGCTTCAGTTAATTGGCACTCACCACTATCCCAATCCACGGTGAACCGACGCGGCCACAGTGATGCTGGTGTCAAGAAGCACCACATCGCGAGAACTCGCTCTTGCTCGGTTGCGTAGCCACCTCGATGCAACCCGCTCGTGTCGCAAAACACAAATGTGCCTGTCGACCCAGAACAGGTAATCCATTCAGAGCGGGGGATCTTTGCTTCAAGTTCTCCCTCTGACGGAATAGGCTGTCCTGTCGGACCGCTAGTTCGCCAAAGGTGCCGGTATGGCCCCCCAGTACAACTTCCAGGAATGTATTGTAAGGGTCCCGCTGTGTGAGCCACTTCTGAGAAATAGAGAAAGACTTTTACCATCTTCCTGTCCTCAGGGTCTCGATGCCAGCGTTGAGACCCAGTGCGCGATCGTTCTATGCCCAGTGGGATCGTGTACCAAAGGTCAATACTCATTAGCCTCGCCCACAGACCAAGGTAGGTGTTTACTACGTCGAGTATCCGGCCGTCTATACCAAGCTGTAGCCAGGGGTCGTCGAGCGCGATGATTGGGCTTTCAGGAAATAGTCTTACAAGATATTCTTTCCAAGTTGTCTTTTCAAAATTAGTGTGATACGCCTGTATCTTCTTTTCAACGGCCTCGCTATTGACAAAACCGTCAGCAGCTTCACGCATCGAGTCCCATCGCTCATGGTCCCCGAACAACTCATCAAAATGCATAAAAGAGATGCCACGCGTCGTGAGTTGTTGGACAACCTTAAGCTGAGACTCACTCAGGAGTGGCGCTTTAGCTTCGAACATTCGTTTGCTTGGCGGATTACGCAGGTAATTCCAAAAAAGAGGGTACTTCACGTTTAGCCAAGGGTCGTGACACCGTCTAGCAAAACGACCAAGGTAAGGGATTCTCATTAAACTAGTTATCAACGTAGACCGCTTTACCGGCATGATCTATACCTTACAATGTACTGGCATATTAGTACCTCTCAATTCGATTGAGTAGACACCACACCTTCAGCAAGCTAAGAAAGCGATCTTAAAGGCAACTATCAACATGGGACTATATAGGTCAGTCGGGGTGTAATGCACTAGGAGTTCTAAGGCTCGGTGAGACTAGCATAAAGACTTTGTCTTCTCAGTGGGCATGGCTCTTCACCCCTAAGCGGTTCAGGTTTCGGCCTCTTCAAGCTCTTTCAACATCCACTCATGAGGCGCGATTATGTTACCAAATTTGTGGCTTGCGTACCTGTTTACGCCGCTATCCACACTGTCTCCTACATCAAAACTGGCTGAGGCTGCCATATAGCCACCTCCCGTTTCGTGATCAATTAGCTTTATATCCACTCGGTACCTCCCGGGAACCAAAGGTAAGGAATCAATCTTACAAATAACCCTGCCCCGAGGAGGTGCATCGTAAAAGTCCGAACGCTTCATATTTGTGCTGCAGAAAAACACGCCAGAATCTAGAATATCCTTTACTGCAATCCCAACGTACAATCTTCCGACTCGTTTTCTTGCGCGTCCAGCATAATCGATAAGGAATTCGGCACCCACACCTGTCCGCGGATGTCCGCCTTTGGCATCAATGGCCCTGGCCTGAAAGCCCACGATGCGCACGTCCTTATCTCTAGAACCCTCATATTCCTCCACTTGGCTTGTGAAGGCCGAATCTTTCTTGTAAGCAAAGGTGAGATATTCATGCACAACCTTCTCCACTGAGCCCGATAATTCGATATGACCTTGGTTAAGCATAATCGCACGCGAGCACAGGTTGCGTATAGCTCCCATCCGGTGACTCACAAATAAGACTGTCCGCCCTTCTTTGGCTACATCCTCCATCTTTCCCAAACATTTTTTCTGAAACGCCACATCACCCACCGCCAGCACCTCATCTACCAGCAGAATCTCTGGCTCGAGATGTGCGGCCACGGCAAAGGCCAGGCGGACATACATACCACTGGAATAAAACTTAACCGGCGTATCCATAAATTTCTCGATTTCAGCAAAAGCCACAATTTCGTCAAACTTTTGATCGATCTCGAACTTTCTCATTCCCAGGATTGCGCCGTTTAAATAAATATTTTCTCTTCCTGTAAGTTCCGAGTGGAATCCTGTTCCCACTTCCAAAAGGGCACCGACTCGACCATAGATTCGCACTTTACCTTCTGTGGGTTCCGTAATTCGTGAAAGGATCTTTAAAAGAGTAGTTTTCCCCGCCCCGTTCTGTCCAATAATCCCTACTACTTCTCCCTTATTAACTTCAAAAGAGATTGTCTTTAAGGCCCAGATGGATTCTTGAAGGTTCGCAGCGCCATAAGCATGACCTTTCATTAGAGCTTTAGCTTTTTTGAATGGCGATGAAACCGCCGAAACTATGGTATCTCTTAAAGTGCTATAGGCCACATTAGTTTGGCCAATAAAATACTCTTTGGATAGGCTTTCGGCTTTTATCGCAATATCGCTCATGTGCTTTTACACCACGTCTGCAAATGTCTTTTCCAATCGCTTAAAATAAAACACTCCTGACACGAACAAGCTCGTGGCAACTATGGTACTTGTCAAAAGGATTGAAGCGGGATTTGTCGCGGTACCCAGTAAAGACCACCTGAATCCTTCCACCACACCAGCCATGGGGTTAAGTCCCACCAACCAACCGGGCAAGCCCACTTCCTCTAATAAAGAAACAACTCTACTGGTGGGATAAATAACCGGCGTGAGGAAGAGCCAAATCTGGACAAAGAAGGGTAACGCATATCTGATATCTCTAAACTGAACGTTTAAGGCCGAAAACCACAGCCCGACACCAACAGATGTAATAAGTGCAAGTACCAACAACAGTGGAAATAGAACAATAGGGGCGCTGGGGGTAAGCTGATACCATGCCATCATCCCTAAAAGTACGGTAAACGCGAGCAGAAAGTCGACCACACCCGCTAAAACTGAGGAAAGTGGAATAATAAGGCGAGGAAAGTAGACTTTTCGAATCAAATTGGCAGACGAAACCAGACTATTGGACGATTGAGTAAGTCCCTGTGCGAAAAAAGTCCAGGGTAGTAAGCCTGCATAGGAAAAGATGGGATAGGGCAATCCGTCGGATCCTATTTTTGCCATTTTGCCAAAAAAGATGGTAAAGACCACCATGGTTAGAAAAGGCTGTAAGATCGCCCATGCTGCGCCTAGAACCGTCTGCTTGTAACGGACTTTTACATCTCGCCACACCAGAAAATACAGGAGCTCCCGGTACTCCCAGATATCCTGCAATTTGAGACCAACCCAGCCCCGGGAGGGTTCCAGGATAATCACAGGTTGGGGCCTCGAGTCCGAGAAGTCAGATGGTGCTCGATGCGCTGGGGTCAATGGTTTCCCTCGCGACTTGTCAAAAAGATTTGCTTTCAGCGCCATCCACAGAGACGCACGCACCACTCACAAAACTAGCTTGTTCCGAACACAGAAAGGCAGCGACAGCTGCCACCTCTTCAGGGGTTCCTACGCGCCCCAAAGGGAAATCTCGATCCACTTTCTGCTGAAATTTATTAGGTTCGTTCTTTTTGAAGCTTTTCCACGGACTTCCCTCTGTTAGGATCGCTCCAGGGGCAACGGTGTTGAAGGTGATACCCGATCGGGCCAGCTCATGATTCATGCCCATGGTTTTCATGAAACTAATCTCCGCACTCTTAGACAGGGTGTACCAGGGGGGGGCCACCCCCCTCTTTTCCGAATTTTGAAGCGATCGTGACGACCCTGCCCCACTGCTGTGTCTTCATGTATGGGATCACCAACCGGGTAAAGCGGACCGCCGCAAAAAGATTCAGGCTAAGGACATTTTCCCAATGGGATTCAGGGACTTCCTCAACAGGCTCTACCAAAATTTTGATTTCTCCCCCAACATTGTTGACAAGGATATGAATCGTTTTGAAGTGATCGATAACGCATTCTACAACTTTTTGTATTTCGTCTGGACGAGTCAAATCCGCGCTGACACCTATGGCATCTTTCCCTTCTTGTCGTAATTCCTTCACCGTCCTCTTAAGCGGCTCAGGTTTCCGAGCACAGATCCCCACATGGCATCCCTCCCGGGCCAAGGCGAAGGCAATGGCCCGACCGATTCCCCGGCTTCCTCCGCTCACCAGTGCGATCTTGTTTTTGAGTCCTAGCTCCAAGGAAGCATACCGTGCTAAACAGGTTTGGGTCTGTCAGCCTTGTCGATGGGTCGTCGATCGCCATTGCGAACAGGCCAGAAAAGACCTCCAGCGATATGACGCCAATTTATGCAAACAGATTAGAACGGACCTTTAAATTCTTTGTATTGACTGGCCTTGTGCTCCTCTGAAGGTAACTCTTTACCGTGGTCACTGGTCTCGAAAACAAGCGTATAGATGGCATGAACAACGTCTCCGAAGTCCGGGTAAAAATATTTCTCAAGGGCCTTGGCAGTGGGACAGGTGGTTGGTGCCATAGAAAGATTGATCACTGGTCTGCTTAACATGGAAGGGTCCGCCGATGCGACAATTCTGGAAACTTCGGCGCATACGCCGAAGGGGGCCCAACCAGTATCGGCGACAATGAGCTTCCCAGTGTTTTTCACACTGCGAAGGATGAGTTCGACATCAGGATGACTCACACAGTGAAGATCGATAATTTCGACCTCGATCGCTTCATGTTTCTTTACGAAGTCGGCGGCCCTTTTTGCCTCATGAACCATTAGTGAAGTGGCAGTAACGGTGACATCACTGCCTTCTTTCACCAGGAAGGACGTCAGTGGATTGATGATCTCTTCAGATTTCGGTTCTACTGTAAAACTGTATTCATAGAGGAGCCGGTGTTCCAGTGACAGCACCGGTGAGCGGTAATGATTAACGACATAGTCATAGGTGCTGATAACGCTCTTAGCGTTACTCGGCATTACGACCGTCAATCCCGGGATATGGGCAAACAGCGCCTGTAGACTCTGTGAATGTGTCCCACCTTGTCCCCAGCTTCGGCCGATGACCGCCCGAACCAACATGGGCACCTCAAATAAGCCTCCGTACATATATTTATATTTCGCGACGCAATTAATCAGCTGGTTCATGGCCAAAGGCAGGAAATCGTTGCGGATATGAATGTGGATTGGATAAAGGCCTCTCAAGCTGGCACCAAGCGCAAACCCTGTCATAGCTTCCTCGCAAATGGGGGTATTGAAGACACGATCCCCCCCGAACTCCCCCTCCAGACCAAGGGTGGTTCCAAAGATCCCGGTATGGTCGGTGACACCGAGTCCGAAGATGAAGCTATTACAGTTCTTTTCCAGGGCACTCCTCATGCTCTGGTGCAAAGCTTCGCGATAAGTGATGAATCGCATTAGAAAACATCCGTCAAGAGCTCTTCCTTGGGAGGGTCTGGGCTAAGCTCTGCAAACTCTACGGCCTCGCTTATTTCCTTTTCGATTTGGGGCTGAAACTCATCGACCAGTTCTTTATTGACAATTAAAGGGTCTCTGGCACGCCACGTTTCGTATTCTTCGATGGTTCTATAACCTTTGTCATAATCGAGACCCACACCAACATGCTCATAGTATCGACAAGTCTTTATCTCGAATATCGCTGGTGTCAACAGCTGTCTAATGGAGCTCAGAATCTGTTCTGAGCGGTTCCATACCAACTCCAGATTGAAGCCATCGTCGACTAAGTAATAGGGGATTCCATAGGCGCTAGTCAAAGCTTCAAGACTATAGGACTGTCGTTCCTCCAGCAGCGCATGAATTGCAAGGCCGTTATTCTCGATCACAAAGAGTACCGGCAGCTTCTTTAAAGAGGCCAAGTTGAGACATTCATGAAACACGCCTTCTTCTGTCGCACCATCGCCGGAAATAACTACGCTTACCAAACCATTGTTTTTTAATTTGTTGGCGTAGGCAGCACCAAGGGCGTGCGGAAAAACCGTACCCACTATGGCTGAGGCACCAAATAGCCCAACTTCGGGAGAACAGAGGTGCATAGATCCAGCCCTACCCTTCGCCATACCGGTTTTTTTGCCGTACAGCTCTGCAAACATCTTTCTCAAATCGCCGCCTTTTGCCAAGTAAGCAGCGTGGCTTCTGTAAGAACAGAAGATGACATCGTCTTTCTTCAGGTGGTAAATAAGGGCGACGACGTGATGCTCCTGACCTATGGAAAGATGAACCGGACTCTGAATTTTATCTGAGGGATACAACTGAATAATCTTTTCCTCCACCATTCGAATCCGAAGCGCATCGTAGAACAACTTCTCGTAAGTTTTCCTATCCACACTACGGTCCTTTTTCCCCCTGGTATCTCCCGTCAGATATCGGATTGGATATTGGTCCGATACCAGTGAATCGTTTTTCTGATACCTTCCTCCAGAGATAACTTGGGTTGCCAAGAGAAGACTTCCTCAGCCTTTGAGATGTCCAGACAAAGCCTCGTGTTGATGCTTGGCTTGCTCGGATCGTACTCGATTCTTACATCCCTTTCTGAACACTGGATTATCCTTTTCACCAGATCCCTGATCGGGACAGAAGTACCATACCCAACGTTGACCAACTCAAACTGCTCCTTCTGTTCCCGGACAACCAGCTCCACGAAGTCAACCAGATCTGAGACGTAGAGCAGGTCCCGCTCCTCCTCCCCGGATCCCCACACTACAATCTTTCCGTCCTGGGCGGTGAGGACTTTGGCAATGGTAGCTCCCAATACATGTGACCTTTCGAGATCGAACTTGTCATAGGGTCCGTAAACATTCGAATGTCGAATGACCGTATATTTTGTGTTTCCAATCGTTGAATAGAACTCTGCTATTTTCTCCAGATAAACTTTGGTCCACCCAGCACCGAAATACTTGGAATGTATTCGTGCACTGGCATCAAAGTCGCTTTCTTTGACCGGAACTTCACTCGACTGATACATGATCGCGCAGCTGAAGAAGACAGTGTGGCCTACTTTTTTTTCAAATGCCGCCCTGAAAATGAGCGAATTCATGACGGCGTTGTCCGTCACGTGTATGTGAGGCTTGTTGACAATATCTTTTACCCCGGAAGTAGTGGCCGCTGCCTGAATGATTACATGCATCCCATCGACAGCCTTTTCCACATCTTCTTTTTTCGTGAGATCGGCTTTAATCATCCGAATGTTCGAGTCGAGGAGGGGTTCGGATTTGAGATAGGTTCCGTAAACTTCCAGATCGCTTCGGTTTGAAAGCCGCTCGGCAATGTTCCTCCCGATAAAGCCGGTAGCACCACAGACCAGAATCTTTTGCTTCATGTTGTCATCCCGAATCAATACCTTGGACGAAAACATTGAACGGCCCGTCTAGCTGATCTTTGTGGCTGGAGTACCATTCGACGGTGTCACGGATTCCTTCTTCAATCGGTATTTTTAATCGAAATCCATACTTCATTGCTCTGGTCATATCCATAACTCTTTTCTCATCTCCTGACGGTTTTGTAGTGTCCCAGACGACGTCTGGCTTGGTCTCCACATTATCCAGAATAATCTCAATAATTCTCTCGATACTGACACCTTCTCCGCTGCCTAAATTCAAGGGTTCAGTGATCCCGTTCTCAACGGCAAAGAGCATTCCCGTGGCGACATCTTTGGCATGGATAAAGTCTCGAACGGCCGATCCATCTCCCCAGACTAGAAGAGGATTCTCACCATCAAAAACCCTTTTGATCAATGAGGGTATGACCATCGCATTTCGAAGGTGAAAATTGTCGTAACGTCCATAGACGTTGGGCGGTCTTACGATAGAAACATTCTTCCATCCATACTCAATGGCATAGGCCTGTGCCTGCAGCTCACCGATTCTTTTAGCCCAACCGGCGAACCAATCGTTCTCGGAGGGAAACGTTTTCCAGACGTCAGCTTCACGAAGAACTTCTGCGGGCCCATAAACAGCCACAGAACTCGTGTACAAATAGTGTTTGACGCCACATCTTCGAGCCGCCTCCATCATGTTTGTATTGAAGCTAATTAGGGGAACAAAAAAGCTGGCAGGCTGCTTCTGTGCCATTTCAGGGGATCCTTTGACGCCTGCCAAATGAAAGACGTAATCTATTTCCTTGCAAACTCTTAAACAGTTGTTCAAGTCCATAAGATTGGCTCGAATAAACTCGGTGTCTTCGTGGACCCTATCGGGACCGTCAAGAGAGACTACGCGGACCTTTGCTCCTCTCTCTAAAAGCAGCTCGACAAGATACCTGCCGATCATGCCGGTTCCACCCGTTACCAGCACTTTTTCTCTTTTGAACATTACTGGCTCACACCACGAAATCCGGTTTCCTGTTTTACAAAACTCCTGCACTGTTCAAGCAAGTAACCTACACTCTCCTCAAAGGAGAACCTCGGTTTCCACCCGGTTTCCTTCTGGAATTTGCTTACATCAGGAATTTGTAAGGTGACATCTGCTGGACGCAGCAACTGTGGATCAAGTCGGCAAGCAATCTGGCACTTAGCAAGCTTCTTAAGCACCTCAAGAAACTCACCTACCTTGATGACCGTCTCACCTCCTATGTTGTAGACCTCACCTGGTGTGCATTTTTCCATGGCTACCCAGTAGCATTCCATCGCATCTCTGACGTCTATAAGAGTTCTCACTGAGTCCAGGTTGCCATGGAGAAGCTCTTCTTGCAGCCCTGCTTCAATTCTAGCTACTTGGATGGCAAAGGAAGTTGCAAAAAGGTCCCTGCGTCTCGGATTCAAATAAGCAAACATTCGAGTTCGGATCGTCTTTAAACCGTAGATCCGAAAATACGTGGCACCCAGAAGATCCTGAGCCACCTTGGATACGGCGTATGGGCTTGCCGGATTGAGCTGGCAGTCTTCCTTAATGGGGACGTCCTTCGGATCGACCTGTCCATACACTTCGGAAGTGCTGCATATTTGGATGACCGGATCAGTGTCTTCGCTTAATCTCACGGCTTCCAGGAGATTGGCCGTTCCCATGATATTGTTGTTTAGTACTGCCAATGGTGTGATAAAAGAAGCTCTGACGTTGGCATGAGACGCCAGGTGAAATATGGCGTCGGGTTTCACCGTCCGCAAGGTGCCTATGACGGAGCTCAGGTCAGTTAGATCGCATTCATGGTTGCTTATCCTGTCGGCAACACTCAAAAGATTCAAATGGTTCAGGCTGCTGTGCCACCTGGATATTCCATGGACTTCGGTATCCGGATTATTGCTGACAATATGCTCGGCGAGATAACTGCCACCGGACCCTGAAATTCCGCTGATGAGGACTCTGTTGAACGTTCTAGTCACAGTTTTCCATGCTCTTTCCACGATCTTTGGGAGTCGTAACTGGCTTCAGAGTGAGGAATCATCACATGATCCTTCTTCGTCAAAGCCGAAACGGCCATTAAGCTAAACTCACAATGAAAACAACCTTGTTGATTCCAACGGTGAATGAAATCGAGGGCATGAAAAAGATAATGCCCAGGATTAAGAAGCATTGGGTTGACGAGATACTTATCATTGACGGGGGATCAACAGACGGAACGTTTGAGTATGCAAAGAGTAATCCCGATTATATTACAGTCAAACAGCAATCTGAAGGCTTAACAGACTCCTACTGGGAAGCTCTGAAAGTCGCGACCGGAGACATTATTATTACCTTCAGCCCTGATGGAAACTCCGTCCCGGAACGAATACCGGAACTCATAAGCAAAATGAAAGAAGGCTACGACATGGTTGTAGTGTCCCGATACCGGGAAGCTGCAAAAAGTGAAGACGATGACATGGTAACGGCCTTTGGAAACTGGATGTTTACAAAAATGATCAATATCCTCTTTGGCGGACATTACACGGATACGCTAGTCATGTTCCGTGCCTGGAAGAGGGATGTTCTCGCCTTGTGCAGCAAAATTGACGCCAAAAGAGCAGGACTGGAACCGCATCTTTCAATTCAATGTGCTAAGAGAAAGCTGAGAGTGGGCGAGATCGCAGGAGACGAGCCCAAAAGAATTGGAGGCGTCAGAAAAATGAGCCCCCTGAAAAACGGTTGGGGTGTTCTGGTCCTCATTTTCAAGGAATTCGTGAGCAGGGAAAAGGCGAAATGAGTTCGAAGCGTGGGCTCTATCTTTGTCGTCGCTTTAGACAACCCGTTGCCGGCTACCGGTCAAGAGCATTTTTAGTAATGCCCCTCGAGTTGTTTGTCTGTTGATACGTTGCCGTAAAGGTACGCTCCTTTCCTGTTACCATACCATACGACTCGTTGATACCACTCATCCCACGTCATCCATCTTTCGGTGGTGCGGTCAATTCGGTATGTGCACGGCTTCTCTTCAATAGTAATTGGTTCGCCCACCAACACAGAGCGGTAGAATTCCCAAATGTTATGGGAAAGATGCAGTTCCAGATCGTCTTCTTTAAAAGGAAGTTTGATAAGGTTTCGATTTAAGGCAACAGTGTCGCGGATAAGTGATGGGGAAAAAGCAGCCGGTCTTTGTTGTAGGAGTAGGCGAATCGCCCTTTCCACTTCATCATAAAACGCTTCCAGTTTTCTCTCAACACAGAGCTTGATAAAGATATACTCCTCTGCTGGCCAATAAATATCCAGCCATTCAGCGGAATGAAAATATTCCTCTCCTCCGTTCTGAATATCTCGCGCTCGTTCAATGGAAAATGAACGGACTTCAGAAAGGACAGGGAACGAAGAGCTTGGCCCTTGCTCCGTAAAGTGTGTGTCGAATTTACCCTCCTGAAAAAATTCTATCAACTCACGGTAGCTCAGTTCACACGTTTCATGCAAAACGATCAGCGGTATCTGAAGTATTTTGTTAAAGTGGAGCAACCCCACCATCCAGCAAAATGCCCGTGTTCGCACCCAATCTTCTTTCGGCATGCTGCTTGTTCCAACGACCAGTTGTTGCATTTCAGGCACCGCATCTTCGGGGTCATCAATCTTTCCGTGAATATTGACAATTCTTGTTGTGACAATATCCATACCGTATTTCTTTATGTGTTCCGCATCTCCCATTTCCGCATTAGGCAAGATCGACAGGTTGTTAAATTGAATGCGATTATGCTGCCCCTTCTCAATCAGGGTGGAAATACCATTGGCAAAAGAGTCATACGTCTCTTCAGGCATGCCCAGAATAAGATCAGTCATGGTTTCGATGCCTTCTGCAGCAAACCTGCGTTGGTTTTCCTTGAACACTTCTAGGCTGATGTTACCCCTTTTGATAGCACTGAGGGTTGCAGGATTAAGCGATTGCATCGATATGACCACGGCTTTATTTAAGCCGGCGTCGGCCAGGATTTTTTGAACCTGATACGAGCGTTCTTGGGCGTTTTTGGTGGACTGAACTGAAATAGCTTCCGGGTAACCGTACTGTTGCTTAATTTTTGCGCAATATTTGGCAATATCGATATCACGAGGCAGAATACCGAAGTTTGCATCCGCACAAAAAACATATCCGATCTTGTAGCGGCCAAACCATTCAACTTCCGTATACAATCGTTCAATATTCCATTTGTTCACTTTAGACGCGACTGCCGAACCCCAGTCACAGAACGTACAGGAAAAAGGACATCCTCGATTTGTTTCCCATATGGAGATCCAGTTTTCCAGTGGATTATTGATCATCAGGGGGAGGAAAACATCATCCAGATACGGGGAGGGAACCTCGGAAAGATCTCTCATCCTCGGAACTCTGGGGTTTTGGACAAAGAGCCCATCTTCATCCAGGTAACTAATCGATGGGATCTGATCCCAAGAGTCCCCAACGGAGTGCTGGAGAATTGCAAGAAATACCTTTTCTCCTTCTCCGTGGGAGGCAATGTCGATAAAAGGATACTGATTGAGGTATTCTTCGGCCTCGTCCGGAACATGGGGTCCTCCAAAAACAATGAGCGCCCCTGGTTTACAGCGCTTAAGTGTTTCGGCAATTTTCAGGGAAAGCTGAAAATTCCAGACATAGGTGCTGAACCCGACAATGTCGGCTTGCATCAAGTTTTGCACCGCTTCTTCGACCGAGATCCTCGAGTAGATAAAAGGAAGGAAATCGTACTGGCTGCCATTCCTAAGATGTTTTTGGGCGTATGCCTGAAGTGTTCCAACGGAAAGGGGCAAATAAACCTGACCAGAAAATCTACTATTGATTTGAACTAATCCGACCCGAATTGTCTCAGAATTTATTTTGCCTTCCAAACCCTTGTCCTCAATAACCTTAAGAGAATAGGACCATTTGCTTTTCAAAACGGCGGCACCTGCAACTGTAAACTTGAGCTGACATCACTTGTTTGGGTCGGGAGATTTGGTCTTTTCTTTGTAAAAGACACACTTTAAACATGTTATTATGACCCACGCCGAGCGAGAGGTAGATTTGTAATTTGCTCACTCGCTGATGCCAAGAAAAGAGGCTACCTGGCCAAGCACATTCTAGCTGTGATGATTAAGTACCACCTGGCAGAAGACACAATCGACCCAAAGGACATTGATCGACTGGTTGCCTGGCTCAGTACCTACCCACGCCTAACAAAAAGCAACGTCACCTTACAGTTCGAGAAGAAGTGGAACAACTGGTTGGGGAGAAAATACTCCGTGTTTTGCAACTCCGGTTCCTCAGCCAACCTACTGATGTATTACACACTCAAGTTGTCGGGCCGACTGAAGAACATGTGGGTTGTCGTCCCGAGCGTGGGCTGGGTGACGACCATTACTCCAGCGATTCAATTTGGCTTTGAGCCCCTCATGTGCGAGGCTGATCCGGAAACCTTCGCGCTTGACCTAAACCACCTGGAAGACCTTCTTAAATTGCACAACCCTTCGACAGTCGTGTTGGTTCAAGTGTTGGGCGTCCCTGCAAAAATGGAAGAGATCCTGGCACTGAAGGAAAAGTACGGTTTCTTTCTACTCGAAGACGCTTGCGCTGCGATAGCGGCGAAATACAGGGGGCGCTACGTGGGAACCTTCGGTGATATGTCCAGTTTTTCCTTTTATTTTGGTCACCAGATATCAACCATCGAAGGAGGTATGGTCTCCACGGACGACAAAGCTTTTAACGACCTTTTGCTGATGCTGAGAAGCCATGGGTGGAGCAAAGACCTTGACAAGGAAACTCACAACCGACTGGTAAATGAGCACAACATAGACGATTTCCATGCTCCTTTTGTCTTCTATGTACCGGGTTTCAACTTACGCTCCACTGACCTGAATGCGTATATCGGTCTAAGACAGATGGATAAACTAGATTGGATCATGAGCCGACGGCAAGAAAATCACACTCGCTACCTGAACCATCTTGAATCTCATCTTTATTTTCAGAAAGCACCAGAAGGCTCTCGCATTTGCAGCATTCACTGTGCAGCCCTTGCTGAAGACCGTGAACAGCGAGCCTCTATTGTTAAAGCACTCACCGAGAAAGGAATCGAAACTCGAATCTTTTCCGCAGGGAATCTGGGACTGCATCCTTTCTGGTACGAGAAAAATGGCAAAGCGAGCTTTCCGGTTGCGGACAGAATTCATCGATGCGGTTTCTTTTTACCCAATCACCCCTCTCTGACTCTTGACGCGGTCGATTTTATCTGTTCGGTTGTTAGGAGTGCCCTTTGAGTGAGGTAGTGGCTTGAGCAATTCCTCTCTTCATATCCTGATTACAGGGGGAGCAGGATACATCGGTTCTATACTGACACGCGTGCTACTTGAGCAAGGTTTCTCTGTAACAGTCCTGGATAATTTCATGTACGAACAAAACTCTTTACTGGACTGCTTCCAGTTCGAGAATTTCCGTGTCATTCGAGGGGACTGCCGTGATGAAAACCTGATTAGGCAACTCGTAAAAAAAGCGGATATCGTGATCCCACTGGCTGCGCTTGTCGGCGCGCGAGTCTGCGAGCGGAATCGCGTCGGTGCACAATCAACCAACCTGGATGCCATTCGACTTCTCTGCACACAGTTGTCTCCCTCACAACGGCTGCTGTTTCCGGTCACCAACAGCGGCTATGGCATCGGGGAAAAAGATAAGTGCTGCACCGAGGACACCCCTTTACGTCCCATCAGTCTTTACGGTGTAACCAAGGTTGAAGCGGAAAAAGTAGTCCTGGAACGGGAAAACTCAATCTCCTTTCGCCTTGCTACCGTTTTTGGCCTCTCACCTCGGATGCGTCTCGATCTGCTGGTCAACAACTTCGTATGGCACGCGGTTACGGATCGAGCGGTAGTGGTTTTTGAAGGCCACTTCAAAAGAAACTTTATCCATATTAGAGACACCGTCAAGGTGTTTTTGCATGGCATCTATCAATTTGAGTTAATGAAATCCAGACCTTATAATGTTGGTCTGGAAGACGCCAACCTTTCCAAATTGGAACTCTGTCACGCGATCCAAAAAGTCATTCCCTCCTTCGTTTTTTTTGAATCACCGATAGGAGAAGATGTCGATAAGAGGAACTATATTGTTTCCAACGCTCGGATTCTCCAAACGGGATTCAAGCCGGAGTGGAGTCTGGAAAGAGGGATTAAAGAGCTCCTCAGAGGTTATGTCATTTTGCAAAATCGCTTTTATTCTAACATCTGACAATCATTTCAAGAGATGAAACTCTGGTGATGTGCACAATAAGGATGGCGTGATGAAGGAGCTTCGTGGGGGTTTTGAATTGCTTCTCCTCGCTGGCGGAGAGGGCAAAAGGCTCCAGCCGGTGCTGGGCGCAAAGGCAAAGGTAATGGCCGACGTAACAGGACTCCCATTCTTATTTCACTTGCTATTGCATCTGCGGAAAGGGGGCGTTCGGCGGGTTGTTTTGGCATTGGGCCATTTTCACGAACAGGTCCTCGCTTACCTTGCCAGTGAACCTCCGGAAGGGCTTGAAATCGTACCGGTCATTGAGCCGACTCCCCTGGGCACTGCCGGCGCCATCCGCAATGCACTCGTGACTCTACAGAGCGACCCCGCTCTAGTTATGAATGGAGACACTCTCGTTCAAATCCCCCTCAAGTCCCTTTTAACATTCCATCAAAAACGGAAAGCAGTAATAACAATAGCTGCCGGTTACACTCGAGAGGCTGGACGTTATGGGAGTATTGAAATGGACCGCAGGCGCCAAGTGATTCGCTTTGTAGAAAAAGGCGGAGATCATTCAGGTTACGTCAATGTGGGGGTTTATGTGATCGCGCGCGCAGTGATCGAAAAGATACCTTGTAACCGTCCTGTGTCGTGGGAACGTGAGATTCTTCCTCAATACGTGGGAGAGGATCTCTACGCCTACAGTGGGAAGTTTCCCTTTCTCGATATTGGAACACCCAGCTCTTACCGCAGAGCTCAAAGCTTCCTCAACGAATATGATCATTAGTCGAACGCCTTTCAGAATTTCCTTCTTTGGGGGTGGAACAGACTACCCCGCTTGGTACCGCAAGGAATTTGGAGCTGTCCTTTCAACTACCATCGATAAATACTGTTACCTTACCTGCCGTTGCCTCCCGCTGTTTTTTGACTACACAATTCGAATTGTTTATTCGCACATCGAAATGGGCAAAGACGTGGATAAGATAAAGCACCCTGCCGTTCGAGAGACCTTTCGCTTCATGAAAATCTCCGGTGGTCTGGAGATCAACCATGCAAGTGATCTTCCGGCCCGAGGTGGCTTAGGGGCCTCCTCCTCTTTCATCGTCGGTCTTTTGCATACTCTCTCTGTATTACAGGGGAAAACACCTGACCGATTGGAAATGGCTCGAGCAGCCATTCACATCGAGCGGGATCTCATCGGAGAAGCTGTGGGCTCTCAGGACCAGACGGCCGCCTCCTTCGGAGGATTGAACCACATACGCTTCTCTGGAGAAGACCAAATCCGTGTCAAGCCCATTTCTTTGGATCCAGAACGGGTGGCTGCACTGGAAAGTCACTTGATGCTCTATTTCACGGGCATTCTCCGGCACGCCCCGGAGTTTGCCGCCCGTCAAATTGAGGAAATCGGAAAGCACCACTCCGATCTGATCACCATGAGACAAATGGTGGACGAGGGAATTCAAATGCTCCAAGAAGGGAAACACCTGGACAATTTCGGAAGGCTACTCCATGAATCCTGGCAGATCAAGCGCGGACTCGCAGACGGGATCACAAATCCAACCATTGAGGAGATTTACTCATCCGCTTGCGAAGCCGGAGCCCTGGGAGGAAAACTCCTAGGCGCCGGCGGCGGGGGCTTTATACTCTTCTTCGTTCGTCCCCAAGACCAGGCTCGAGTGCGGGAACGACTAAGCAAACTTGTAAAGATTCCCTTCCGTTTCGAGAAGAGCGGTACGCAAATCATTCTCCGGGACAACCTCCAAACCTTGACATCCCTATGAGAGCCCTCGCGTTCGACAAGAGGCATGCTGTGCTGGCGCAGTCTGCTTTCGATCTCTGCCCGACTTTGAACTCAGCTTTCAGTCGGTGACTACGTTTCGCGCCCAAGAGCGATTCGCTTGATACCACTCGACAAGGGCTTTCACTCCTTGCGCAAAAACCTGTGAGGGCTTCCAGTAAATGATTTCCTCCGCCTTTCCAATGTCCGCCCAGGTCGCGGTCACGTCCGCCGGGTGACGTGCCCGAAGGCGAAGTTTGGCTTTCTTACCAACTAGATCTTGGATCAACTTGATGGCATCCATTAGCACAACCGGCGTGTTTGAACCGAGATTAATGATTTCGTAGCCCAAGGGCTTGAGAGCTTGGGCAGTACCTCGGGCAATATCATCGACAAAGGTAAAGTCTCTGGATTGGCGCCCGTCGCCAAAAACCGATACCTCGTGCCCCTCGGTGATCCATTGAACAAAGCGAAACAGGCTCATGTCAGGTCTTCCCGCAGGGCCGTAGACAGTGAAATAGCGAAGCACGGTTACATCAATTCCATGCAGGTAATGATAAGTGTGGCAGAGTGCTTCGGCTGCTTTTTTGGAGGCTGCGTAAGGAGATAGAGGTTGATTGGTGTTCACATCCTCGCGGAAGGGTTGCGAGTTACTTGATCCATAAACGCTGGAGGTGGACGCTAATACGAATTTCTTGACGCCAAACTCTTTGCAGAGTTCTAGCAAATTTAGGCTTCCGGTAACATTGGTCTCGAAGTAAATCCAAGGATTCTCTACGGACTGCCGTACACCAGCTCGCGCCGCCAGGTTTATGACGGCGTCGAAGTTCGATGGGAACAGGGATCGTAGCCCGCCGCGGTTACAGATGTCCGCCTTATGAAATTCAAAGTTGGGGTTGTTTTGAATCTGCTCCAGTCGCCAGTGTTTGAGACGGACATCGTAGGCATCGTTGAGGTTGTCTAGGCCTACTACTTTGTGTCCCTCGGCGAGAAGGAACTCGCAGACCCTGGCTCCAATGAAGCCAGCGGCGCCAGTGACGAGGTAGGTGCTCATCCCGTGGATCACGCGGATTCGACGCTGATGAAGGCGGATTGTTTAGCCCGCGAAAAACGTGAAAAATCGCGAATATGCTTGGGAGATTCGGCTCGGCCATCGGAGACACTTAAGGGCTACTTGAAAGAGTCTTGGTTCTAGTAGGGGGAGGCGCCAGAAGATTGGGGCCATGGAATCGCGATTGTGACGACCTAGAAACGCTCGAAGCCGGGATGAGAGGGCCCCCACCAGAAGGTCATAACCCGGATTGTCCAGGCGCTCCAGGAGGATTCGGAGGAACCAGTGCAGCTCCAGTTCGCGCTTTACTGAGCGGAGCTCGGCCTTATAGGAAGTGCCATTTAATAGGGAATTTGCAGCCGCCTGGGCCCCCTGAATACCCGTCACGGTTCCACCTGCAGTGGGGACCTTCACCTGACTGGCGGCGTCGCCTACCAAGTAGACAGGTATTCTTCCAACGTTTCCCCATGGCTTGAGTCTTGGATGATGCAAAGCGACTTTAGGGGTCACGGAAGACACGGATCTTTTCGGATAAACACGGACCATTATTTTGGAAGTAAGCTACCCAAGCTTTGGGGACTCATACCGGGTTGGAAGTATACTCTCGAGGTTGAGGTGCCTTGAAGCATCGAGGATCTCGATACCAACAATTTTGTCTCCCTCTCCAATGTCCAGAACGATGTCCTCACTGACCCTCCTATTTTCTAACTCCTGAATGCGGTCATCAA
>JALLON010000150.1 GCA_027717925.1 Acidobacteria bacterium AH-259-G07
CATCTGCGAGTGTCTATACGAGTTTGCCGAGGCAGAAGGGCTGCGCTTGCCGATCTCTTTGCTTTGGTGCTTCCCCGCATGTTTGCCCATTCAGGGTGTAAGAATGCGCCCCCTTGCCGCACTCACTAGCGAGGCCGGAAAGGATCGGGGCCTTCCAGTGAAGGTGCCCTAATCTTCAAGGCTAAACAAAAGGAGAAAAACAAGAAGAATTTGAGGTGAAAAATGGCAAAGAATAACCTTTCTGACATGTTAGTTAACCCGAACTTAAGCCCTAACCCGAAAGAGCCCCAGAGTCAAGACGTCGACTTGCGGCAACCATCCCGAATGACCGTTACTGTACTTACCATCTTGTCGATCGTCGCATTGGCGCTGGGCGGAGTGCTGACTTATTATTTGGGTCAGTTGAGCCAGCAGCAGAGCGTTTACGCACAGGCGTTTGAAGATCAATCGGCGGCTGTGAACCGATCCCTGGAAATCATTGAGAAGAGGTTGGGCGGGAATGCCGGCCAGATTGCGTCGGTCCGATCCCGGCTCGAAGTCACCATGCAACGTGTTGGGATGACGCAAAACGATCTGAAAAGAGCGCGAGCACTGGCCGAGCAGCTCAAGGAAGAACAAGCGAGGAACGTTGAGGCGCTGAGTAAGGAAATAGCGCAAAAGGCCGGCACAGAACAGGTCGCCAGCTTAGAGGAAGAAGCTGACAAGAAATTCCAGGGTGTAAACGAAGAGATCTCGGGGGTCAAGGAGGAGGTGAAAAGTAACGAGCGGCAATTGACTAAGACGCTGGAAAAACTAGCGAACCTCGGTGTGCGGGTGACCGAGCAGGGAAATGTGATTGCCACCACTGCCACTGGACTGGAGGAGCTGAGACGCGAAGGTGAAAGAGACTATGTCACTTTCGACTTGAGAAAAAAGCAGAGAACCCGAGTGGCTGGGATCGCGCTGGAGCTACGCAAAACGGATGACAAAAAACGCCGCGCAGACTTGAGGATCTATGTAGACGATATAAAGATGGAGAGGAAGAATATTTACGTCAACACTCCGATCAATTTCTATATCGGCTCGCAGAAAATAGGCTACGAACTCGTCATTAACAAGGTGAATAAGAACCGAATCATCGGCTATGTCAGCCTCCCTAAAGGGAAATTGCCCCAGGGGCGCCCTTCCCTCGGATAAGTGATTGGAAGTAGCACCGGAACGGCAGGCGTTCGAGGAGCTGAAATCCGCTTAGGAATATACATCCCCGACAATCAACCGTACAATTTCAGCAAGCTGGAAAGCCGGTGAGCCACCATGCCTGAAAACACAGTCACCCGTGTCGCCGTCATTGGCGGTGCGAGAACGCCGTTCGTCAAGGCCGGAACACTCTTTAGGAAATATTTCGCGTTGGACCTTGCTGTGCATTCGGTCAACGGCCTACTGGAAAAGCTGCGGCTCGACCCACGATCTGTCGATGAGCTGGTTTATGGGATTGTGGTGGTGGATCCGAGAATTTCACACCTGGCACGAGAAGTGGTGTTCTCCAGCGAGCTTCCCTCAGAAGTTCGCGCGCTTACGGTCACCAACAATTGCATCACGGGGACGTCGGCCATCACCTCAGTCTACGATTCGATTGTCGCTGGCCGGGCAGAGGTTGGCATCGCCGGCGGGGTGGAATCGATGTCCAATGCGGCGCTGCTCTTCAGCAAAAGAGCGAGCCGCATCTTCCTGGACGCGGCATCTGCGAGATCTCTGAGTGCCAGGGTCCGGCACTTCCTTAAACTCCGCCCCTGGGATTTCAAGCCTTCAGCACCAGGCATCGTGGAGCCCTCGACCGGGCTCTCCATGGGCGAGCATTGCGAGTTGATGGTCAAAGAATGGAAGATCCCCCGCGAAGTGCAGGATGAAATGGCGTATCGGAGCCACATGAAGGCGCACCGGGCGACCGAGGACGGACGACTGAAAGCGGAAATTCATCCTCTTGACGGCATCAATCATGATCTCCTCATCAGAGCCAATACGAGCATGGAGAAGCTCGCCACACTGCCGCCCGTCTTTGACCGCAGTCCCACGGGAACGATCACCGCGGGCAACTCCAGCCCTCTCACCGATGGCGCTGCTTCCGCACTCCTGATGTCGGAAGAGCGCGCACGTAGAGAAGGCCGAGAGCCGTTGGCGTTCATCAAGGGGTTCGAGTTTGTGGGCATTGATCCGGACGATGGTCTCTTAATGGGCCCGGGCATCGCGGTGCCCAGGGTACTGAGAAAGGCGGGCCTTGAGCTCTCAGACATCGACATCGTCGAGATGCACGAGGCGTTCGGCGGGCAGATCGCCTGCAACCTCCGGGCATGGGAGCAGGACTGGAAGGAGCCGGCGATTGGGAAGGTCGATCAGGAGAAGCTGAATCCGCTGGGGAGCTCCATTGCCGTGGGACACCCCTTTGCAGCGACGGGCGCGCGCATCGTGACCACGCTGGCCAACGAGATGAAGCGGCGGGGCGCAAAGTATGGGCTCGTCAGTATTTGCGGCGCAGGTGCCACCGCCTCGGCCATGATCCTGGAGCGTGACTAAGCGGAGCCAACGTTGCTGCTACCTTTCCACTCCCTTTGCCTTCAGGCGTTCCCGGAGACTGTTGCGAACCCGATCCGGGCCGCCAACTGCGGATCATCGATCGACATCGCCACGTTCCACGACTTGCTGTTCAGTTCACTCCTCCGGCTGGTTTCCCATTTTGGGTGTAAGAATTTGCGCCTTTGGTGCACTTACTTGTCGAGGCCCGAAAAGGATCAGGCTTTCCGGCACAGGCAGCCTGATTTTAAAGGCCACAGGGGTCGCCTGCAAGTGTTCGGCTCACTGGATCTTAGTGAGGGGGGCGACCTGAAGTAAAAATAGAAACTTTGAAAGGAGTAAAAGAATGAACGTGAGAAACATTAAGCTTGGTGCTTACGCCGGTCTGGCCGGCGGTCTGGTGTTCGGAGCGATGATGGCAATGACGGGCATGCTGCCCATGATCGGCAAGTTGATTGGACATCCTTCGGCCATTACAGGCTTCGGTGTTCACCTAATCATTAGTGCCCTTATCGGCGCGTCGTTTTCGGCCATTTTCGATCGCTTCGTGGCTGGCGCAAGCGGTGGCTTGGGCTACGGCTTGGTCTACGGTGGAGCCTGGTGGTCTCTGGGACCGCTGACGCTGATGCCACTGATGATGGGCATGGGACTGGGTGTCAACTGGAATGCCTCTGCGGCAGCCCAGATGCTTCCCAGCCTGGTCGGACATCTGATCTATGGTGCGATTTTGGGGCTCAGCTATGTCTGGCTGCAAAGTTGCGCAGCCTCTGTGACAGAGGCAGGCAGTGCAGGATGAAATTGAGAGCGAGGGAGTGGGGCGATCTGCCCCACCCGCTCTCCGCGTTTTTCAATCAACATTTGAATGTGCTCTACCAGCGTATCCCGCCGCTTGAGGATGGCCCTAATCTCTTGAACGCAAAGGAACTTTTTCAACCTTTTCTTGAGCATCTCCTCGGTGAGGCTTTGCAATTTTTCCCACACACCAGTGCATACACTTATCAAGTTTAGGCTTCATAAAAGAACTAAAACCCCAAAATGCATGAGACTTGAAAACAAAGCAGTTATAGTTAGTTAAAAACCAAAAAGTACCAAGACCATGAATGAGTTCAGTAGCCTAATCAATGCAAAAAAAAGGAGGAAGTCCAATGAAGGCAGCAGTAATTCATCAATTTGGCGATGTCGATGTACTCAAGTACGAAGATATTGAGACGCCGAAGCCCAAGCCCGGGCACATGCTGATTAAGGTGCTGGCCGCCGGCATCAACCGCCTGGACCATTACATCCGTGAAGGGTCCGTCGTTCCAGAGCTTGCCTTCCCTCACATCCTGGGCTCCGACGCCGTTGGCGATGTGGCCGAACTCGGCGAAGGGGTCACCGGCTTTGAGGTCGGCGAGCGTGTGGTTCCCGCACCCGGCTACCCGCTCAACGAGGAGGACTACGACATCCGCCCGGCGATCACGGCACCTAGCTTCGCGCTGCCCGGATTGGGGACCTGGGGCGCCTATGCCCAGTACATGGAGGTGCCCGCACGCTTTGTGCTCAAGGATGACACTGGCCTAAAACCTGAGGAGCTGGCGACGCTCCCCGTGCCCCTGGCCACCGGCGTTCGGTGTGCCAAGGCGGTGGGTGAGGTCCAAGCCGGCAACAAGGTGCTGGTCCATTCTGGCGCCTCGGGTTCCGGCAGCCTTCAGATTCAGGTAGCGAAGGCCCTGGGCGCGGAAGTTGCCACCACTGTCCGTGACGATGCCAAGGGCGAGTACGCGAAATCGCTGGGCGCGGACCTTGTGATCAACACGCGCAAAGACGATTTCGTGGAGCAGGTCAAGAAATGGACCGGTGGTCTTGGCGTTGACGTGGTGATCGACAACCTGGGAGGCGACGTCCTGCCCAAGAGCATTGATGTCGTGAAACCTCTGGGCACCGTGGTGGCTTTTGGCTTCGTGGCCGGCACCGAGGTCACCTTCGACATCCGCAGCTTATTCTTCGCTCAGAAGCAGCTGCGCGGCTCGATGGCAAGTGACGTGGAGGACTTGAAGTGGGGCCTGGAGCAAGTCCGCCTAGGACAGATCAAGCCTTCACTCGACCGCGCGCTGCCTTTGAGCCAGGCGGCGGAGGCCCACCGGTTGATCTCCACCAACCAGGTTACCGGCAGCCTGGTGTTGCTGCCCTGGGCCGAATAGCAGCCTTGAGCTTTAACGATCCCATTGGTGAGATCGCGCTGCCTGAAGTGGCTAAAAGGGGAAGCTTGAGCGCCGACGTCCTCCCTGCCGAAGTGCTAAAAGGAATCTTTGCCGCTGGGATTATCTTTATCGGATCTCAGCTGTATTCATCTTACCGGCGAGAAGAAAGAGAACAACTCGCTCCAGCGCCGTAAACTGCGGATCGTCGGTAAATCGCCATCATCGCAAAGCTCGCTGCTGAGGCCACTCCCTCGCGGTTCCGTTTCTGGGTGTAAGAATTCGCCGCGTCATTGCACTCACCAATGAGGTAAAGATGAAATCTTGGAAGAAAATCGCGCTGGGGGTAGTTCTGGGGAAAGCCTTGATTATCAGTCTTGCGTTGACTTCCTCGGCGTATTTTTCGGATTCAGAGATGCTAATCGAATCTGAAAAGGAGATCAGAATAATGGCAAACGACGCTAAGTACATTACGCTATCCGAGGAGAACTTCCACAGTGAAGTGCTTGAAAGCACAGAGCCGGTTCTGGTCGATTTCTGGGCGATCTGGTGCGGACCGTGCCGGATGATCGCGCCCGTCATCGAACAACTGGCTGTGGATTTCGAGGGGCGCGCCAAAGTGGGTAAGTTAGATATTGACGAGCATACAAACATCGCCATGGAGTATGGCATTCTTTCCATCCCGACGCTGCTCTTTTTCAAGGATGGACAAGTAGTGGATCGGGTGGTTGGCGCAGCTTCAAAGAAGGTGATCGCTGACAAACTCGACGCCCTGCTCAGAGAAGATGCAATACTTCACAATTAAAGACATCGTCAAGTGGAGCTCGAGAGGGTACCTTCGCTGCAGAGGGAGAAAGTAAAAAGCGGCCTCTCCCGGCGGTGATTTGCGAGTCCATCATGAGGGACCAATATCTTGCTTTCAAATAGTAACCACTCCACTGGACCGTGTAAGAAATCAGTTACTTGTTGCACTTACTAACGAAGAAATAACAAACACAAAGAAGGAGGAAATCAAATGAGGAGCAACATTTATAAATCGATATTGAGTTTCGTCATCGGTTGGGTCCTATTATCCACGGTCGCATTTGCGACGACGAACCTCGATTCTTCACTCGAGGGCAAGATTCGCCGCGAATTGGCAACTCTGTCGTACTACAGCATGTTCGACAACCTGTCTTTCCGGCTCGATGGTTCTAAGGTCACCCTTTCCGGGGAGGTCTGGTGGCCGGCTCTGAAGAAGTCCGCCCAGCGGGTCGTGGGCACGGTAGAGGGCATCACGAGCGTTGAAAACCAGATCGAGGTCTTACCGACCTCCTCGTACGACGATAGCCTTCGCCTGGCTACGGCGCGGGTCCTCTTCTCCAATCCGGTATTGCGTAAGTACCTGCGGCCGGGGGTTTCTTTCGGCCTGCTCCCTTACCGATCCGATATCCACATCATCGTCAAGAACGGAAATGTGATCCTTGAGGGCGTTGTTCTACGGAAGACAGATAGTGACGTCGCCTTCGTTGTCGCAAACGGCGTCTCCGGGGTCTTCTCGGTGACCAACAACCTGCGTGTGAAAAACACGAAGAAGGAGAGCTAAATCCATCCTAGCCCAACTTCCGCGGTCGGCTGAGCGATTTCCGCCTATTTTGCCCGGTTGAGGTTGGGAAGTCCTTTGTTTTCAACGAACGTCTTTCGAAATCTGCAAAATAGTGACTAAACGAACTAAGAGCTATACTGGGCATGTCTGAGTCATATGATATAGGTAGTGATGAATGCGCATCCGAAAAAGCCAGTCGTACCCAAAAGGGCAAACGAT
>JALLON010000151.1 GCA_027717925.1 Acidobacteria bacterium AH-259-G07
CCTTAAAGTAGTACTATCTGGAAAGAAAGTACCGGTAACGGACTTATCTGGAAACCAGATAGTCAATAGTTAGGCGGCCAAGAATCTGCGCTGCATGATGGGGCTACAAGGACCAATGATGGAAATGATGCGCGCGTTCGTGATCAAGGAGCCTGGAGGTCCGGAAAGGCTGGAGCTCCGAGAAATGCCCCGACCAACGCCACGCGACGGGTGGGTCTTGATTCGCAACCGGGCATTCGGGCTCAACCGGTCAGAGTGGTTCACACGACGGGGGGAGTCGCCTTCGGTAGCTTTTCCTCGTGTGCTCGGCATCGAATGCGTCGGTGAAGTGGTCGCCGCACCAGGCTGCAACCTATCCGGCGGGCTGCGAGTCGCGGCAATGATGGGCGGGATGGGGCGACAGTTCGACGGCTCCTACGCGGAGTATGTTCTCGTTCCGCGGCGACATGTGTTCCCGTTGGAGACAAACCTGGGCTGGAAGATTCTCGGAGCCCTCCCCGAGATGCTACAGACCGTCCATGGCTCGCTCCATACTAGCCTCGAGATTGAGCGGGCGCATAACCTCCTTGTGCGAGGCGCGACGTCGTCCATCGGGTTCGCGGCTATAGCTCTCGCGCGAGCGGCAGGCCTCAAAGTCACGGCGACCACCCGAAGTACAACCAAGACCGAAGAGCTCATGGCCGCCGGCGCTACCCACGTGCTCGTGGACGATGGATCAATAGCGCACAAAGCCCGAGCCATCCACCCGGAAGGATTCGACCGCATCCTCGAACTGGTCGGGGCCACAACACTGCTGGATTCGCTGCAGGCCGCGCGACGGGGTGGCATCGTGTGCATGACGGGCATTCTTGGCGGCAAATGGGTTCTATCGGAATTCCGCCCCATGGAAGATGTGCCGACCGGCGTAAAACTGACCTCATATAGCGGTGAGTCGTCCGATATCACATGCGCGCAGCTTCAAGAATACGTCTCTCTCGTGGAGTCCGGTGAGCTCACGCTCAAGCTCGGACCGAACTTCCCTTTCGAGAGGCTCCATGAGGCGCACACCATGATGGACGAGAACCGGGCCAACGGTAAGATGGTGATGGAAGTCGTCTGACCGAGGTGTCAAGGTCGGATAGGAGGGGCACGCGGAGCTCGGCCCTATTCATCCCGGACATAGTCTTTGATGATGTAGCCGCCTGATCGTTCGTCGCGTTCAAACTTAAGCAACTTACGCGTCTGTGCCTCTTCCAGCAGCTCTCCGAAGCTTCGGAAACCGTGATAGGCTTCGTTGAAGCTGGGCTGACGTCGCTTGAGGGCCTGCTTCACCATGGAGCCCCAGACCTTGTCTTCCTCGCCCCGCTCCTCGAACAAGTCCGCCACGGTCGCCAAGACGAGATCCAGGGCCTCCTGCTTCTTCGCCTCCTGAGCGCTTTGACTCCTAGCCTTTTTTCGTGGCTGTCTTGGTCACGGCTTTCTTGCGTGTTCGCCGCGGCTTCTTTACCCCGCGGACGAGGTCGTCGTAATAGATGAAATCGTCGCAGTTGGAAATGAGCAGATCAGAAGTGGAGTTCTTAACTCCAACACCAATCACTGTCTTGTTATTCTCCCGCAGCTTACTGACAAGGGCGGAAAAGTCGGAGTCACCGCTAATGATGACGAAAATGTCCACGTGTGCCTTCGTATAACAGAGATCGAGCGCGTCGACGACCATGCGAACGTCGGCGGAGTTCTTTCCGGCCATGCGCACATGTGGAATCTCAATGAGTTCGAATGCTGCTTCGTGCATAGCCCCTTTGAACTCCTTGTAGCGGCTCCAATCGCAGTAGGCCTTCTTTACCACAATATTCCCCTTGAGCAGGAGCCGCTCCAGGACCTTGCGAATATCGAAATCAGCATACTTGGTATCACGCACACCGAGCGCAATATTCTCGAAGTCACAGAACAGGGCCATATTGTGAGTTTTTTCTGTTGGGGTCATGGGTCCCTCGGCTCAGTCGCTCAGGCGACCGGAAATAAACGCATAAAAGTGTGCTGTTTGATGAGGCCCTCAATGCTTCTCTTGTACAACTCCAGGAGGACCCAAACTGAAGAAGTTAAGCACCAAATTACCGCTTCTACACACGACATGTCAACTGGCCCGAATTATGCTAATCCATTGGTGCTTCTTCAGGCAAGTGTTGTTGAGTCCTGAGTACTCCCCCAGAGCCTAAACGAGACTATTTGCAATTTAAATGGGCGGATGGTTAGATTGTGACGCTCAATAAAGCTGGTGTTGAGGGTGCTGGAATCCTCGGAGTGAAAAAGGGTTTCCTCCAGTTCTGCATTCGTCCCAAGAACCTCTCTCCGCGGCACAAAGTCCTATCTTATGAAATAAGGAGAAATCCCGTCGTCTCGAAATCGGTATTTTGGCTGGAGTTGGCTGGAGTGAGTTGGAGTGAGTTTGCCGCGGGCACACCTCGGGCACAATCGTTCTGCCGGGACGGACGTCAGATACAGGGACTACCTTGGTGACATGGCGATCGGGAAACGGAAGCGAGAGCCTCAGGGGGCGATGTGGATTGCGCACACGGAGTTGCCCACCCCACCGGGGCATCCCTTCTACCAGCGGTTGACTGCGATTCTGGACGAACACGGGTTTGACCACATCGTGGAAGAGCGATCCTCGAAGTTCGATGCGCCCCGGATGGGACGGCCCAGTGTGGCACCGGGGATCTACTTTCGCCGTAAAATACAACCACGCCGCTGAATCACCGGGAGATTTCACAGTAACATATTTCAAGGCTTCCTGGGTGTACCGAACGCGAGTATTCCACAGCATCCAGCCTTTCCCGCCCGCATCCAAAACGCCCTCCATCTGATCCCGTATTTCTTGGGGGGAGAAAATCCGCCGATCAAAGGCATAATCGCGAAAGTCCTGAATCCACGGACGCACAACCGTACCTGTTCCTTGCATGCGTTCAACAGCTCGCTTCGTACTTTGATTAACCAATTCATAGAGATGGTCCATCGCTACGGGATAGCCTGGGATCCCCCCGTGAAAGGATGAAGGATAAAGCATGGGTGAGAGAACATCGACATACGGTGCGATGTCCTCGATGTTCTGACCGATTCCAATGTCATCTGCTCCCCAAACCGTGTACCCAAAGACATCCACGGCAATCTTGACCCCGAATGGTGACAGAGCATCGCGTGCGCGTTTCAAGAATCCCATTATCGCCGCACGTCGGGCCTTCTCTGTACTCGGTCGTGAAAAAAGAGCCTCCCGCAATTCACCATCTGTCGGAAAACGAATGTAGTCAAACTGAATCTCGTCAAAGCCCTTTGTCGCCGCCTCTAGCGCAATGGCAATATTGTAGTCCCAGACTTCTTCACTAAACGGATCGGTCCAAGCGAGTCCCTCCCGGTCCCGCCAGGGCTGACCAGTGCGCTGGTCGATCACCGCAAGTTCAGGATGCGTGGTAGCAAGCGGATTGTCTTTAAAGACAACAATTCGGGCAATAGTGTAAACGCACCGATCCTTGAACCACTTCATGAACTGTGGCCAATCTCTGACCCTGATCTGTTCCTGGGCTCCCACTTCCGTCGCCAGCGGAATTGCGCTGTGATAGGGAATCAAGCCCCGATCCCCTTTAACGTCCATGATGACGGTATTAATTTCCGTCTGTTCAACCAATCGTTTGATACGGCCCAGCAACCCATGGTGGCCCAAGGTGTAAAAAGTGGCATAAACACCCTTGACGGGTTGAGGTTCTGGAAGTTCCAACTCATCCGTGCTCTCCACAGAGTTTGTCACTTTGTTTGTAGCTGCCAGCGGTTCTGCCGCCGTTGGATTGGTTGAAAATAAAAAAAGGCTTGTTGTGAGGAGAATCAATATTGAGCGAATGCCCAGCATGGGTGACTGAATGTATCCATCATTCATGATGAAAAGTCGCGACAAAGATTGTTCCCTGCACATTCCTTTAGCAGTCCATGGTGAAAGTCTCTGACGTCCCACACCGGCTAGCAACGAACTGGACCCCTGTCCTGAGGTGCCCAAACGTCGGCCTGTTTTAACTATAGGACATTCGGTTCACATGGTTCAGTGATCAGACTCACCTCATCTACAAAGCCGGAGTGACGCACTATGCGCGTGTGGTCAAAAAATCTATCTCTCTTCGGAACAGTACCCGAACAGTACCAGAGCCTCCACCTTGCCCGAAAGCAGCCACAATCCGGTCGACTCTGTTGGGGGCATTGAGGCGCATAAGTCGGCAGATACCAGTTACTTACTGGAAGGAGTGAAACTGATGGAGTTGGCTTCTCGGGCTCCGGATTTGTTCAAGGAGATGAAGCCCGACGAAAAGCGCGAGCTAATCGGATTGGTACTCTCGAACCCACAGGTAACAGATGGAAGTATCAGATTTTCCTACAAGATGCCGTTTGCGATGTTTGCCGCAAAATTTGGACAAATGGCGGGGTCGACGAGACTCGAACTCGCGACCTCCGGCGTGACAGGCCGGCGTTCTAACCAAACTGAACTACGACCCCGCGCACAAAAACAGAATTAGGATCGAGAGAAGAGCATTATAGAATAAGGCCGTGACCGTAAGCAATGTTCATCTTCTATTTGACTAGGGTAAGGGCTATGCTGAGCGGCTGTCCAGCTGACCACAGACCACGGACCACAGACAACAGAGTGCTGACCCGCTGACCGGCGTGACCACATAGCGTGAATCAGCGGCATTTTCATAGTCCTGAGGCGGCGCGCTGCGGCCATGGGCAATTCATTGGAATTCGAACTCCTCCAAATACTGGGGAATCTCAATCCGCGACGGGATCACCTTTTCTAAACTTCCTTTGAGAGCCTCTTGGGCCGCCGGCTCACCGTGAACCAGAAAAATGTGCGAAGGAGGTTCCTTCAAATGACTCACCCACTGCAGGAGTTCTTCTGAATCGGCATGGGCGGACAAGGCATCCAAATGAGCGATTCGAGCCCGCACTGACACCCGAACTCCATGAATCTTGACCTCTTTTTTCCCCTCCAATATGAGCCGACCTAAGGATCCTTCCGGTTGATAACCCACAAAAAGGACTGTGTTACGATGATCGCCGAGACGGTTCTTCAGGTGATGCAGAATCCTTCCCCCGCCTAGGTTTCCGCTAGCTGAGATGATAATGCAAGGATCTTCAAATTGGTTGAGTGCTTTCGACTGATCAGCGCTCCTGACCAAACGAACGGTGCCCGCCACAAGAGGACAAGCCTCAGACATTAACTGCTCCATCTCGAAGTCATGCTCTTCAAGATGACTGCAGTAGATGGAAACCGCATTGACCGCCATGGGACTGTCCAGAAAAACCGGCAGGACAGGGATTCTCCCGGCTTTCTCGAGTTCGCGAACTAAGTAAATTGCACGCTGGCTTCTTCCCACGGCAAAAGCGGGAATAATTAAACTCCCACTGCTTTCAACAGTCTGGTTAATCAGATCCTGCAGATAGCCCAGTATGTCAATCTTTTGGTGGATCCTATTGCCGTAGGTGGATTCCATGACCAGATAATGGGCAGCGGAAATGGTCTGTGGGTCCTTGATAATAGGTTGGTCGTATCTGCCCAGGTCACCCGTGAAGAAGAGGACAGTTCTGGCACCATTTCGTGTATAGCTCAGCCGGATCATGGCTGAGCCCAGGATGTGGCCCGCGTAAAGATACTCAAAGCTTAACCCGGCTGACAGTTCGTGAACCCGATGATAGGAGACGGCTTGCAGGTATTTTAAAACCTCCCGTGCTTCGGCCTCAGTATAGAGAGGAAGAGCCGGATCGTGGCGAGAGTACTTCTTCCTATTGGCAAAAGCCGCATCCTCCTCCTGTAAGTGACCCGAGTCCGGGAGCATAAGAGAAAGCAAATCGGCCGTCGCAGGAGTGCAGTAGATTGGCCCTCGGAAACCTTCCTTGATCAGACGGGGAAGATAACCCGAGTGGTCGATGTGGGCATGGGTCAAGATGACCGCGTCCAAGCTGTCGGGAGGAACCGGAAAAGGATGCCAGTTGCGCTCCTTGAGTTTTCTGCCCCCTTGAAAAAGCCCGCAGTCAATTAGCAGCCGTCGACCGTTGATTTGCAAAAAAAAGCGAGATCCAGTAACCGTCTGAGCAGCACCAAGAAATTGCAGAGCGGGCATAACGAAGTGCCTTCGTGCCTTCGTGCTTTAGTGCTTTCGTGTGGTGGTCGGCGGCGACGAAAGCACGAAAGCACAAAAGCACGGAGGCACTGTAGTACGATACGGCTGTGATCGAGATGTCGTCGGTCTGGGAGTTAAGTGCATAAGTCAGGTAGAATAATAGTAGCAATGTTGTCTCCTGAAATCGGCTGAAGGAAAGGAGTAGACCAATGAATAAGCCAATAGCACTACAAATTGTTTACTGCGACGTTTGAACCTACACACCAAGAGCCGCCTGGATGGCGTTAGAACTACTCAGTCACTATGGCAGAGACATTTCGGAGCTGAAACTCATTCCGTCCGACGGAGGGCGCTTTGAGGTCAGCATCAACGGAAAGCTGGTTTTTTCT
>JALLON010000152.1 GCA_027717925.1 Acidobacteria bacterium AH-259-G07
TCAAGCCACTCAGAACGGTGCCAACCGCCAACACGACAACGGCACCGACCACATTGTAATAAAGCCATGAAATATGGGTAAACCAGCTTACGGTCAAAACAGACAAGACACCCGCGATAACACCCCAGAAGGCTCCTGTTCCATTGGCCTTCTTCACCAGAAAAGCCAGCAGAAAGACTCCCAATAGAGACCCGTAAAACAAGGATGGGACACGATTGACCGCTTCAATCAGAGATAATCCGAGTCTACCGACATAGAGAGCAAAGCCCATGGCAAGAACTCCCCAGAACAGGGTGGCCAGCCTGGAAATGGCAAGGTAGTGGTCCTCGGAACCTTCCTGCTTCCAGTAACGCCGGTAGAAATCCACTACCGTTGCGCTGGACAGTGCGGCCAGTTCCGAATCGAGAGAAGACATGGCGGCCGCGAAAATCACGGCGATCATCAGTCCCAAGACACCGGCTGGGACATATTTCACCAAATAAGAGGGAAAAACATAATTCACATCGTCTGACGATTCTCCTCGGATCTCTTCGACCAGGTCCTTGGATTGTCTTCGCAATGATGCCAGTCCGTGATCATATTGCTGAATTTGATCATGCCATTGGCGCAGATCTCCTCCATCCTGGCGGGCCCGCAGGAGCCCCAGGGTCGCCTCCCTCCTCAGGCTGTGCAGACTCTTGTGTTCCGCCTTCAGACGAGTGAATTCCTCCCCATGCTGACTGTTTTCAACAACGGCGGCCTCGGCTGGATTGAAGATCAGAGGTGGACGCTCGAAATGATAGAAGACAAAGAGCAAGACCCCAATGGCGAGGATGAAAAACTGCATCGGGACTTTGACAAAGGCGTTGAAGATCAAAGCAAGTCGACTCTGCTTGAGTGAGCTGGCGGTAAGATAGCGCTGCACCTGACTCTGATCGCACCCAAAGTAGGCTAGGGCCAGGAAAAACCCGCCTACGAGTCCTGACCAAAGCGTGTAGGTTTTGGTCGGATCCCAAGACAGGTCAATGCTCTTCCACATCTGCTGAATGCCCCCAATGTAGACCACATCACCGATACCCACCTCCGAGGGAAGCTCGCCAAAGAGAACCAATAAAGCGACTACAATCCCGGCAAACATCATTAGCATCTGCACGACATCGGTCCAGATGACCGCTGTGATTCCTCCGGCCGCAGTGTAAAGGACGGTCACCGCCCCCATAATCAGGATGGTAAGGGTCTCGTCCCAGCCCATGATCACGGAGAGCACCACCGCTGGAGCGTACATTACGATACCCGCTGCCATGCCACGTGAAAGCAAAAACAAAAAGCTGGTTAAGGAACGTGTCTTGGCGTCAAAACGGTTTTCCAAGTATTCATATGCCGTATAGACCTTGGCGCGGTAAAAGAAGGGAACGAACAACACGCACAGCAGTACCATCACCAGTGGCTGAGGCAGGTAGACCTGAATAAACTCCATTCCATCGTCATAGGCCTGCCCGGTGGTTCCAATAAAGGTGATGGCACTGGCCTGGGTGGCCATCACGGAGAGCCCAATGGCACCCCAGGAGAGGCGGCGATTCGCAAGGTAATAACCCTCCACGCCCACGTTCTTCCGGCTTTGAAAGATTGCGAAGGCCACCACCCCGCCGAAGTAGAGAACAAAGACAAACCAGTCCAGTGGGGTCATTGGATGCTGTGGTCGAAAATAGCGGTTAGTAGGTAAAGGAGCACAATGAGGACCGTGGTGTAGACGATCACCGTCACGTACAACCAGTTCCAACTCGAGAAAATGCCGATTCGTTCTTCTTTCTCTTCCATCATCTTCAGAGTGCCGTATTAATGGGCTCCAGTGCAGTATAAACGGCCCCGTAGAGCTGGGCCTCGTCCTCTAGTTTGCTCTGACAAATGGGCGGGATTGGTATGCCGAATCCCTGAGCTTTTTCACGCACTGGCCGCAAGATTCCCTCTCCCTGCCGGGAGACTCCACCGCCAAATATAATCAGTTCAGGATCCAGCAAGGCAGTGATGTTGACCACCGCCAGTGCCAGGTAATCAGTCGCTTCCTCCACAATGTGGCCTGCATGCAGGTCTCCTTGGCGAGCTGCTTCAAAGACCAAGGCCGTGCAGACCCGCTCGGGAGTGCCGGCCATCTGGTGAATCAACGAATCGGGGTGTTGACGAGCGGCATCCTGGCCGAGCTTTTCAATAGCCGCTCCCGAGGCGATGGACTCGAGCCAACCCCAATCACCGACTCGACGTTCTCTCAGCCCGGGATGGAGAACCGCGTAACCGATTTCGCCCGCTCCGTCATGAGAACCTCGATAGAGTCGACCATCGACAAAAATCCCCGCACCAATGCCGGTTCCAAGGCCTAAGAAAAAGAAGTGAGCGTGTCCACAAGCCGCCCCCTTCCAGTGTTCCCCGATAGCCGCCATGTTAACGTCGTTGTCCAGTTTCAAGCAGACAGGCAGGCGTTTTTCCAGAGCCCCTTTCAAAGGAAGACCATCCCAGTGAGGGACGTTGGGACAGAGGACGACAACGCCTTCTTTGGTATTGGTCACTCCAGGCACACCGACGGCGATGCAAGCCAAATCCCGTGGTGACAGACCGGCCTTTTTCAAAACGGCTTCAATCACGCAGACCAGGATGTCGACATTGGTTTGAGTCGTGGTGGCTTCCGGGTCGATCTCAGCAGTCTGGCGTGCCATAAAGTCACCCCGACTGTTGCACAGGGCTGCTCGAATCTTGTGTCCTCCGATGTCCACTCCGATGGCGTATTGCATGATGCTATTATTGATTGTTAACAGAGCCGCGCCCGTTATTGCCCTAAAACTCGATCAGCTTGGCTCGATGCATCTTGCAAATGAATTCGTACAAACGCTCCTCGGCGGGTTCAATTCGATCTCCAAAGCGCTCGCGCATCTGCTCGAGGATTTCCGACACTTGGGTCTGCCCGTCACAATATTTCCAGACCAGGCTACCAAACTCGTCAAAACGGATCTGGTAGTAAGGGTTTTTGAAGTAAGAGGCAACCCAACGACCGAGACGACCCTCACCGAGCTTGGGCCGCAGAAGCACGGCCCGTCCCTCACCATCCTCTTCCCAGTCCAAACGGCGGCGAGGACGACAGCCCAAAAAACGGCGGTCAACGGCCATTACTCCAGTTTAACGCCCGGAGCCCCACCTTTTTGCATGGCGTTCAAGGGAACCTTCACCAGCAGGTACACCAGCAAGGGAAAGGCAAGCATCCCCAGCCAGGGATTGGCGGAGATCTGGGGGAATAAGCGACCCCACTCAAAACGGTCGGATCCTAAGACCAAAAAGGCTAGTAGAACTGCCATCAGGGCCTCACCCGCAATAAATCCTGAGGAGAGCAGGACACCGGTGTTGACAGCGCTAGTCCGCTCCACTTCACTCACTCTTTTGCGTTCCAACCGAATATCCAGAATCCAGCGAATGATTCCACCAACGAAGATGGCGGCTGTCGAATGGAAGGGAAGATACATTCCGACCGCGATCAACATTGGAGACGGAGCTTTGATCAGAATTAGAGCCAAGGCAAAAAAGATACCGGCAATCACCAAAGGCCAGGGCATCTCTCCTTCCACGATGGCACGCGCTATAAGAGCCATCAGACCGGCCTGCGGCGCCGGCAGCTCGGCGCTGCCGATGTGGTAAACCTCATCCATGGCGATCATGGGCCAGATCAGGACCAGGGCCGCGAACACCACCCCGATGATCTCTCCCAGCTCCATTTTCCAGGGTGTACCTCCCAGGATGTGTCCCACCTTCAGGTCTTGCATCATGTCACCCGCAACACCGGCCGTACAGCAGACAACCCCCGCCACACCTAAAACGCCCATGATCCCCAAGTTCCCCGTCACACCAATCATGACCATGAGGATGGCGGAAATCAGAAGAGTGCTCAAAGTGAGGCCACTGATGGGGTTATTTGAGCTTCCCAAGAGCCCAACCAGGTGAGCTGCCACGGCTGCAAAGAGAAAACCGAGAACCACCATTACCACCGTGAGAAGGAGAGAGCCAAAGATGGAGCGGCTGAAGTAGAGGTAGAGGAAAAACAGTGGAATAGACAGAAGAGCGATGGCCATGCCGACTTTCGTGAAATCCAGATCGATCTGCAACCGGTTTACCTCCTTAGCTCCCGTCTTAGCCGCTCGTAAGTCGCGGACGGCCTTTCCAATGCCTTCAAGGAGTGACTTCCGAAGCCGGAAGAGGGTATAGAATGCCGCTACAATCATGGTCCCCACGGCCAGGGGGCGTACCTGTTGCAGCCAGACTTCGACACTGAGATCAACCCAGGAGGCTTGTTCACCGACCTGCGCTGCCAGGCCAGGATTCAAAAACAGACTCAGCGGAACGAGAAGCAGCCAACCCAGGAGAGCGCCGCAAAAGAGAACCGAGGCGATCGAAGGACCGACGATGAATCCCACACCAACCAGGGCAGGAGAGGCCGCGGGAGATTCCAGCAGCAGCCCTCCCACATAGCTGATCCTTTGACCCAGCATTTCGATGCTGGAAGTCCCCAGTGAGATAAACGTTCGGGTATAATCGGAAACGATTTGGACTCCGTTACTGTTCTTGATGAGTTCCCAGGCTGCGGCAATGCCCATGGCTGAGAAGACATGTCGGGCCCCGGTTTGCCCTCCCTGACCGGCTTTGACCAGCTCACCGGCGGCCACGCTCTCCGGAAAAGGCAACTCGGCTTCTTCCACCATCGTACGCCGCAGAACGATGACAAAAAGAACACCTAGAACGCCTCCTATCAACATGATGAGGGTGCTTTCCCAGTAGCGCAAACGGTCCCACACACCACTAATGACAAAAGCCGGAATGGTAAAAATCGCACCCGCAACCAGGGCTTCTCCGACCGAGGCAGTGGTTCGGGCGATGTTTTCCTCCAGCACAGATCCTTTCAACCATCGTAGAGCGGCCATCGCCACTACCGCTGCGGGAAAGGTGGCGGCCACCGTCAGTCCCGCCTTCATCCCCAGATAAGCATTGGCTGCGCCTAAAACGATCGCCATCACAACCCCCAAGACTACTGCTTTGAGGGTCAGCTCAGGAAGTTGAGTCTCGGCGGGCACAAACGGCTTAAAATCCTTGGTCTCAACAAGGTTCGGATCCTTCATCTTCGGCCTCCTGTTCGAGTGTGAAAGTACAGAGCCGCTGGGGAATTTAGCATGATTTCAGGGAGGCTACAAGGAGACAGGAGTCAGGAGACAGGAGTCAGGAGTCAGGAGACAGGAGTCAGGAGCCAGGAGACAGGAGCCAGGAGTCAGGAGCCAGGAGCCAGGAGCCAGGAGCCAGGAGCCAGGAGTCAGGAGAGTTGAAAGTTGGAAAGTTGAAGGTTGCAGGCTCAACTTGATGGGCGCTTTGTCATTTTCAAGTTTTCAACTCTCAACTTTCCAACCTTCCAACTTTTCAACGTTCAAACTTCTCAGAGTTCAAAAGCTGAAAGAGCCAATTCTGGATTCTGGATTCTGGATTCTGGATTCTGGATTCTGAATTCTGACTTCTAAGATTTGGTGTGCTATCCTCGCAGCCAGGGAGGACAGTCATGGCGAGACCTGTAACGCTTTTTACCGGACAATGGGCTGATTTGGACTTCGAGACGATCTGCCAAAAGGCCCAGGATTTTGGCTACGATGGCGTCGAGTTGGCCTGTTGGGGAGATCACTTTGATGTCCACAAGGCATTAGAAGAAGACGGCTACTGTGAGCAGCGATGGGAAATTCTCAACAAACACGCACTCAAGTGCTTCGCCGTAAGTAACCATCTGGTAGGGCAGGCCGTATGCGATAACATTGACAACCGTCATAAGAGCATCCTCCCCCCCCATGTCTGGGAAGACGGCGATCAAGAGGGAGTTCGCCAGCGAGCTGCCGAGGAGATGAAGAATACGGCCCGCGCCGCTGCCCGGTTTGGGCTTAAGGTGGTCAACGGCTTTACAGGAAGCAGCATTTGGCACCTTTTGTATTCCTTTCCGCCGGTGGAGCCACAGTCGGTCGATGCCGGTTACAAAGACTTGGCAGATCGTTGGAATCCCATTCTCGATGTTTTCGACCAGGTCGGAGTTCGTTTTGCACTGGAAGCTCATCCCACCGAGATCGCTTTTGATATCTCCAGTGCTGAACGCGCCTTGCAGGCCTTGAATCACCGTGAGACCTTCGGCTTCAACTTCGATCCCAGTCACTTTGGCTACCAGGGAGTCGATTACGTCGCCTTTATTCGAACTTTTCGGGATCGAATTTACCATGTCCACATGAAGGACGTGTATTGGTCTGCGACACCCCGACGTTCAGGAGTTTTTGGAGGTCATCTGCCTTTTGGTCATCCGGACCGGTTCTGGGATTTCCGTTCTCTGGGCCGCGGCAGCATCCGATTTGAGGAAGTGATTCGGGCCCTCAACGAGATCGGCTACCAAGGCCCCCTTTCGGTGGAGTGGGAGGACAGCGGAATGGACCGGGAACACGGGGCCGCCGAGGCGGCTGC
>JALLON010000153.1 GCA_027717925.1 Acidobacteria bacterium AH-259-G07
TTCCTCTACGGTCACCCGATTAAAGTCGCCAGGTACGGAATGTTTAAGACATGAAGCCGCCACGGCAAACTCGAGGGCCTGGTCGTCTCTGCCGTAATTCAACAGACCATAAACCAGGCCCGCTGCAAAGGCATCGCCGCCTCCCACGCGATCGACAATGTCGGTGATCTCATAGTTTCGACTGGTGAGAAACTCTTTACCATTGTGAAGGACGGCTGACCAGGTGTTGTGGTCCGCGCTGTGACTTTCCCGCAATGTGATGGCTTGCTTTTTAAGATTGGGAAATTCGCCGAGGGCTTTTTCAGCTAACATCCGGTATTTTTCTTTTTCTAGACGACCGGCGCTCACGTCCACATCAATCTTAATTCCCAGCGATTTCTGGCAGTCCTCCTCGTTGGCGATGCCTATATCGATATTTTTCACAAGCTCTCGCATGATCTCGGGAGCTGACTTCCCATATTTCCAGAGCTTCTTGCGAAAGTTGTAGTCACAGGAGACCGTGATTTCGCGTTTCCGAGCCATCTGAACCGCCTCCACTGCTAAATGCGCGCAATTTTGACCCAAGGCAGGAGTGATTCCGGTGATATGAAACCAATCCACTCCATCAAAAATGGAACCCCAGTCAAAATCTTGTGATTGACTTTCTGCGAATGAGGAATGAGCACGATCGTAGAGCACCTTTGATGGTCTCTGATTGGCTCCAGGCTCTAAGAAATAAATCCCCATACGCTCGCCGCTGCGAACGATTTGAGATGTGTTGACTCCCCAGCGTCGAAGTTCTGCAACACAGGCTTCTCCGACGGGATTTGCAGGAAGGGTAGTCACGAAAGTGACGTCCAGGCCAAACTGGGCTAGTGATATGGCCACATTGGCCTCCCCACCCCCGAAGCTTGCCTCAAAAATTGGTGATTGAAGCAGCTTCTCCTGTCCAGGGGACTTCAGACGCAGCATGATTTCACCAAGAGTCACAACCCTTTTGGTCATTACTTCAATCCTTCGCGCACCTGCTTCACCAGATTGACAGCTTCGCTGACTCGACGAGTGATTTCGTCAAATTGCCTGGCAGCGATGAGCTGCGAACTCACCATCCAGGATCCTCCGCAGGCAAGAACCGCACTGAGAGAAAGGTATTGTCTCAGATTTTCGGCGTTTACACCTCCAGTCGGAATAAATCGAACGGTTGAATAAGGAGCCGAGATCGCTTTCAGGTAAGAAACACCTCCAATTGCCTCTGCCGGGAAGAACTTCAGTACGCTCAGCGCCTTGTCCAGTGCCGCCTCAATTTCTGTGGGGGTGCAAACACCGGGAAAAACGGGGATCTGTTGCTCCAGGCAAAAATCCACCACTCGTATATTGAACCCGGGTGCAACCACGAACTGGGCTCCCGCCGATATGGCTTCCTTGGCTTGTTGAGCCGTCAGCACAGTGCCAGCGCCGACCAGCACTGCTGGAAACTTTTCACTGATGGCTCGGATCGCTTGTGCGGCGGCAGCAGTGCGGAAGGTGACTTCTGCACCGGGAAGACCCCCTTCGGCCAGCGCCTTCCCTAAAGGAATGGCATCTTCGGCATCGTTAATGACGATGACCGGAACAAGCCCCATTGCTTCGATTCGGTTGGAAATTTCGTTGGACAACGGAAACTTAGTATACTCAGTGGGGCCGTGTCTTTAAAATTTAAATTGTGAGGCTCAAAATTTAAATTTTAAAGACACGGCCCCTCACGGGCGTTCGCCGCGGGCCAGGCGGGCGTTGATCTCCTCCAACAGGGGGTCGACATCCCAAATTCCGTCCACGACATAGTGGGCGCCGGCTTGACTCATCCGTTGGTAGGCCCTGGCCATTTTCATCTCGCGCACCTCCGGATCCAGGGTGTCGATCTCCTCCTCCGTCAGCCCCATCTCGTTGCCGGTTTTCGCCAATCCGATGGTCCACATTCCAGCATTGAGTCCTTCCCAAATATCCGGCAAGGTATCACCTACTTTAACCAAGGCTTCCATTGGATAAATCTGCAAGTCAAAGGCGTTCTTCAGACACATCCAGGGGTGGGGCCGGCCGGCCGGCACATCGGTTGCGCATACCGTGGCATCAGGTTCATAGCCACGTTTTTTGGCTTCCTCCACGAGCAGTTTCATCATTTCACCAGTGTATCCCGTAGTTGAGCCAATTTTTAGGTCACGCTTACGGAAAGCCGCTACGGCTTCGAGAGTACCCGGAATCAGATCAGCGTAGTCGGCTAGACAAGCCAGTTGTAGGGGCACGAAGTCTTGAAACATGGCTTCTATATCGTCTTCATGAGGCTTGCGGCCATGGACTTTTTCCCACATTTGGCTCACCTCTTCCATTCTCGAGATCTGCCGAATGTGAACCTTCTTATGAGCGCCCATGGGCACACGCGCCTGCTCCATCGTGATGGGTACGTTCTTACGTTTATAAACCTTTACAAAAACAACCGCTGGAGCGTAACAACCATAGTCCATCGTGGTTCCGGCCCAATCGAGAATGACCGCCTTAAGAGGACCGCGGTACGAACGTTGGAAGACAAATTCCATTGCATCTTCTCCTTTGTTCTGCGTCCTGAAAAAAGGAAGGAAGAGGTAGGGTAGATTCTAGCACACGTCAGCCCCGAGCCGGGGCCAGGCTGGTGGTACATTTGGGTGTGCAACCATTCGCAGTAGTGTTACCATCCGTGACGCGACGCAAGTTTTGACACTGTCTGTTTCTGGTTATGCCTCGACCTTTCCCCAGGACCAGTTTAGCAGCCAAAGGAAAGTCATGAAGGAACAAGCGGATGGCCCCATCTCTCACTCCTGAACTGCAGCGATGGCGCTATCAGGTTTTTGCCATCACCTGGTTGGCATATGCGGGTTTTTACCTGTGCCGAAGAAATTTCAGCGTGGTCATGCCCCTGCTGGAAGCAGATCTGGGCTATACGAAAATGCAGTTTGCCACGGTTATCTTTGCTTTCAGTCTGCTCTATACGCTGGGTCAATTTTGCGGAGTGCTATCAGATCGCTTCGGTCCCCGCTTGATAGTGGGAATCGGGCTCTTTGTCTCCATCTTTTCCAACCTGATGATGGGATTTGCAACGTCTTTCCTCTTTTTGACCGCTTTCTCTTGCCTGAGTGGCGCCGGTCAGTCCACAGGATGGCCGGGCTTGGTCAAGAACATGGCCAACTGGTTTCGCCGCCGCGAGCGAGGCGTGGTGATGGGCTGGTGGAGTACAAACTACGTTCTCGGTGGATTTTTTGCCACTGTCTTTGCAACCTTTGTTGCGACCCACCCAACCATCTTGGCCCAGTGGGGGTGGCGGCGAGGGTTTTGGTTACCGGCCGTGTTCCTCTTCTTCATCGCCCTAAGCTTCGTTCTGATGACACGAAATAATCCCGGTGATGCCGGCCTTCCGGATATCCCGGAAGGCGACCACAAAGACGGAATCGGCGCGGAGTCCCAGCTCCCGGCCGAACAGGGGGGTCCAGATCACGATTCTCCCTCGCTTCTTTGGGGTATTTTGTCGGATCCGGCCGTGTGGGTCATCGCCATTACGTATCTTTTGTTGAAGATGACCCGCTACTCATTTATCTATTGGCTGCCACTGTACATGACAGGACATCTGGGCTATGGAGTGCTTGAAGCGGGATACATCTCCTCACTTTATGAACTCGTTGGATTCTCGGGGGCGATCATTGCCGGCTATACTTCCGACAAGTTGATGGGATCACGGCGGTTCCCGGTGGCAGCGGTGATGCTCTGGGGACTGGCGGCGGTTTGCTTTTTTCACTCCCCCATGGCCGCCGCGGGACCAATAGGTGTCTCGATCTGGATCGCACTGATCGGCATCATGACCTACGGTCCGGATACTCTGATGTCGGGCGCGGCGGCTCAAGATGCCGGCTCCCGAAAGGGAGCGGCCACGGCCGCCGGCTTGATCAATGGGGTGGGTTCAATCGGCCAGCTCTGTTCTCCCTTCCTGGTAGCTTATATTACGGACCAATACGGTTGGGATAGCCTTTTCTATCTCTTTGTCATTTTCGCCCTGATAGGAGGCAGTCTGATGGCGACCAAGTGGAATTACTGGCCCCCGGAGGCCAAAACAAGGTGAAATGATGGAGGTCGGAGAGAATGGACGGTAAAGACAATAGCCTTTCACGATTTCGATCCGAGGGAGACTTGAATCTGTCCCCGCAGCGCACAGCCTGGATCCAAGAGAACCTCGACAGCAAAACCCGGCACTGGTTGGAGGAAGACGCCCGTTACTTCCTTCATCAGTCGCTTTCAACGCCATGTCTTAATGTTCTGGCTGGTTGCGACGGGATTTACATTGAAGATCTGCAGGGCAATCGCTACATGGATTTTCACGGCAACAGCGTTCACCAAGTCGGTTTCAACAATCAGCGGGTGATCAAGGCCATCCAGGCACAGATGAGAGACCTTTCCTTTTGTCCCCGCCGCTACACCAACATCCCTGCCATCCAACTGGCCAAGAAGCTGGCCCAGCTGGCACCTGGAGATCTAAACAAGGTTCTCTTTGCCCCCGGCGGGACGACTGCCATGGGAATGGCACTCAAGCTGGCCCGTGCGGCCACGGGAAGATTCAAGACCATTTCCTTTTGGGATTCCTTTCACGGCGCTTCTCTTGATGCCATTTCCGTGGGTGGCGAAGCCATCTTTCGCAGTGGGATCGGCCCGCTCCTTCCCGGCACCGAGCATGCTCCGCCGCCCGATCCCTACCACTGCCTGTGGGAGTGCGGGAGTGAGTGTAATCTGAAATGTGCCGGCTACATCGAATATATCCTGGAAAAGGAGGGGGATGTGGGGGCCGTTATCGCCGAAACGGTGCGCAGCACTCCGGTGATTCCTCCCCGGGGCTACTGGGAGGCCATTCGGGCGGCCTGTGACAAGCATGGCGCCTTGCTGATTCTCGACGAAATCCCACATGCCCTGGGTCGAACCGGCCGGATGTTCACTTGTGAACACTACGGAGTGGTTCCCGATATGCTCGTCATCGGCAAGGGGCTGGGCGGGGGAATCTTCCCACTGGCGGCCTTGATCGTCCGTGAGGATCTGGATGTCATGCCGGACCGGGCACTCGGTCATTATACGCATGAGAAGAATCCGGTAGCCTGCGCGGCTGCCCTGGCCACCATCGAGTGCCTGCAAGAAGAAGGTCTGATTGAGAACGCCAGAAGCGTGGGAGAATACGCCTTGCAGCGGGAAATGGTGGCCGATCATGAAAGCATCGGAGAGGTCCGGGGTTTGGGTCTTCTTTTGGGCGTCGTTCTAGTGAAGGATCGAACCAGTCGCCAACCCGCCGTCGAGGAGGCCGAGCAGGTACTGTACTCTGCGCTGGCTAGAGGCTTGAGCTTTAAAGTGACGATGGGACATATCCTCACCCTGACGCCCCCCCTGACCATCACCCGTGAGGAAATAGACAAGGCGCTGGACATCCTCTGTGAGTGTCTGGCGGAGGTGGAAAACAGATAAGTGCAAACCCGGTAGGAGCATTACCGGTCCGGTCGGGATTCTTAAAGCGAGACACTTGGGGAGGAGGAAAAAAACAATGTCGGATTTCCAGAATGGGCGAGTCCTATGTTATGTAGTGGCGTTTGTTCTCTGGATCGCCTGCGCACCTTCAACGCCGACTCCGGCGCCCCAAGACGGAGTTCCCGGTGTCGAACATGTGGTGGTCATTGGGGTGGATGGGATGAGTCCCGACGGGGTTCAAAAAGCCGAAACACCTAATCTCGATCACCTCATGCAAAGAGGGGCCTACAGCTTTCAGGCTCGTGGAGTGATGCCGACCAGCAGCAGCCCCAATTGGGCCTCCATGATGATGGGGGCCGGCCCGGAGCAGCATGGCGTGACCTCCAACCAGTGGGAACCTGACAAGTTTGAGATTGCGCCGACGGTGGTGGGTTCAGGCGGGATTTTCCCGACTATTTTCGGAGTTCTTCGAGAGCAGAGGCCCTCGGCGATCCTGGCCTGCTTTCATGATTGGGACGCCTTCGCACGGCTGCTGGAACCGGATGCGCCAGACATCATCCAGCATGGGGACGGACCGATCAATACGACGGAGAAAGCCATAGACTACTTCAAGTCGAAGAGACCAAATTTTACCTTCATCCATCTCGACCATGTCGACCATGCGGGGCACACCTACGGTCACGGAAGTGCCGAATACTATCTCTCCGTCCAAGAAGCCGACCGGCTCGTCGGCGAGATTGTCCGTGGCTTGGAAGAAGCGGAAATACTGAATCAGAGTATCCTGCTGGTGAGTGCTGATCACGGAGGAGTGGGCACCAAACATGGCAACGCCACCACCGCAGAAATCGAGATTCCCTGGATCATTGCGGGGCCTGGAATCGTCTCCGGGCATAAACTCACTTCCCCCATCAACACTTACGATACGGCGGCCACGGTCGCCTATATTTTTGGAGTGAAGCCTCCCCACGCCTGGATTG